>DASUII010000433.1:0-3972 GCA_036279835.1 Pseudonocardiaceae bacterium | reverse complement strand
GAACCCGGGGTCGGACACGGCGGGCATCCCGGCGTCGGTCACCAGCAGCACCGTCGCGCCGCCGCGAAGCTCCGCGAGCAAGGCGGGAATCCGGGCCACCTCGACGGCGTCGTAGTGCGAGACGATCCGGCCGGTCACGGTCACGCCGAGCACCGCAGCCAGCGCGCGCAACCGGCGGGTGTCCTCGGCGGCAACCACGTCCGCGCGACCCAGCGCCTCGATCAAACGCGGCGAGGCATCCCGCGAGTCGCCGAGCGGGGTGGCCGCCAGTACCAGCGCCCCGGCACCTGACTCAGCCGAACCTCGGGCATCAGAATCTGCGGCGTCCGAATCTGGGGCGCCAGAACCTGACGTGCCGGAGCCCGACGTGCCGTGCATGACCACGAGCCTACGATCGGCTCCGTGATGGCGGTCCGGGAGGCACACTCCGACACCCCGGTGGTCGGCGTTGGACGGACGCCTCCGGCACCGACCAAGCCGGCTGGTCCGCTGCAACGGCTGGTGCCACGGCCGCTCACCGACCGTGCGCGCAGCTGGGCGGTGACGCTGACCCTGACCCTGATCGCCGGCCTGGTACGGCTGTGGGATCTGGGCTATCCCACCGATCGCGGTACCCCGGTGTTCGACGAGAAGCACTACGCGCCGCAGGCCTGGCAGATGCTGCGCACCGGCGGGGTGGAGGACAACGCGGGCTACGAGCTGGTCGTGCACCCTCCGCTGGGCAAGCAGCTCATGGCGCTGGGCGAGGCGGTGATGGGCTATGACAGCTGGGGCTGGCGACTGTCCGCCGCGCTGGCCGGCACGGTAAGCGTGGCGCTCATCGTGCGGATCGTGCGTCGGATGACGAGATCGACCCTGCTCGGCGGGATCGCCGGGGTGCTGCTCATCGCCGATGGCGTCAGCGAGGTGCAGTCACGCATCGGGATGCTGGACATCTTCCTCGCAACGTTCATCCTCGCGGCATTCGGCTGCCTGATCATCGACCGGGAGCAGGTGCACGAACGGCTGGCCACGGTGGTCCGGGAGGGTCGTGTCGCCGACACCGACTTCGGACCCCGACTCGGGGTGCGCTGGTGGCGCTTCACGGCCGGGGTGCTGCTCGGACTGGCCTGCGGCACGAAATGGTCTGGGGTGTACTATCTCGTCGCATTCGCGGGGTTGAGCCTGGTTTGGGACGCCTGCGGGCGGCGCATCGCGGGTGTCCGCCGGCCCTGGGCGGGCACCCTGCTTCGAGATCTCACGCCGGCATCGTGGGCGCTGGCGGTGGTTCCGGTCGGGGCTTACCTGGCGACCTGGTGGGCCTGGTTCAGTAGCGAGACAGGCGTCGACCGGCACGCCGTAGGCAACCAGATCGGCGCGGGTGGCTCGCTGTCGTTCGTGCCGGGGGCGCTGCGGTCGCTGTGGTACTACAGCGCCGCCGTGCTGCGCTTCCACGAGAACCTGGTCACGCCCGCCCACCCGCACCCGTGGGAGTCCAAACCGTGGAGCTGGCCGATGGGGCTGCGGCCGATGCTCTACTACTACGAATCCGGTGCCGGTGCGCCCGGATGCGGGCGTCAGGACTGCGTCGCGAGCGTGATGCTGGTCGGCACCCCGGCGATGTGGTGGCTCACTGTGCCGGTGCTGGCTTGGGCGTTGTGGCGGGCGGCCACCGGACCGGACTGGCGTTACGCGGCGGCGCTGACCGGGTACGCCGCCGGTTGGCTGCCCTGGTTTCTCAATATCCACCGCCAGATGTACTTCTTCTACATGACGCCGGTGGCGCCGTTTCTGATCATCACCGTGACGTTGGTGCTGGGTGAAATCCTCGGCCGAGCTCGGGACGGCGCCGAGCGGCGCGGCACGGGGCTGCTGGTGGTCTCGCTGTATGTCGGGCTGGTGGTGGCCAACTTCATCTGGCTCTGGCCGATCCTCACCGGTGGCTCGATCACCCCGGAGCACTGGAATGCTGAACTCTGGCTGCCCTCCTGGCGCTAAGCCATCGCTGGTAGTTCACGCCAGCTCGATGGCGTCACCCGAGACGGTGATCTGACGTCGAGGGAGCGGTCGTGATGCTGGCCCCTCCACGACCGAACCGTCCGCGATGGCGAACCTGCTCCCGTGACAGGGGCAGTCGATCGTCCCATTGGCGACCTTGTTCACTGTGCAGCCCCGGTGCGTGCAGATCGCTGAGAAGGCAGCGAAGGTTCCCGGCACTGGCTGGGTCACCACCACCTTCTTGCCGGCGATCACAGTGCCGCCACCGACGGGGATGTCGCTGGTGCTCGCCAGCCGATCACCCTTACTGCCGGCAGGCTCCGGCTGTGCCGGAACTGTCGGTGTCAGGGGAGCTTCCGACGGCACCTCAGCGCTTTGGCTCCCGGAGCTGCCACAGGCGACGAGCGCGGCGCATGCCGCGAGGGCCCCGGCACCGGTCATGACGGCGCGCCGGGCCATCTCGGATCCGTATCGAGTGTCGTCGGGCATCTCTCTCCTTGCCAGCGGGATCCCTTACCAGCCGATCACAGTACCTCCCGTTGGGACCGAACCACTCCGGGTTCACAGACGAACGTCTGGCATAGGGAGGTATATATATGATCAACAGTGCCGACCACGCCTCCGCCCCGACCCGCGGAGCTCAACCTGCCAAACACCTCCATTGGGCAGATTCCGGGCGTACCAAACCCGTCCGGCGCAGTGTCGACCTGTCCCCGACCTATCACATCAAACTCACGCAGTGGTGTGCCGAGACCGCCGACGTCATCGGCACTGCCCGGGTCACCGGCCAGGACGTCATCCGGGCCCTGGTCGCTCGGCTGCTGATGGACGAAAGCCTCGCTCGCAAGATCCGAGCCGACCTCAGCATCGATATCTGACGCTGCGGCTGCTGTTAGCCGGACTGGGGTGCGCCTAGCTGGTCGCGAAGGAAGCTCACGGTGGCGTCCCAGGCCTTGGCGGCCTGCTCCGGGTCGTAGGTACCGATCAGGTTCTCGTCGTTGAAGAAGGCGTGCCCGGCCGGGTAGAAGCGGAAGTCGGGCCGTTGCCCGCTCTGCTTCTCGATGGTGTCCGCGAGCTGGCGGACCTGGTCGGGGCTCTGCATCTGGTCCTGCTCGCCGAAGTGGCCCAGCAGGGGCGCGGACAGGCCCTCGAAGCTCGGATAGTCCTCACCGAGGACGGCGTAGAACGGCACTGCGGCACCGATCTTGTCGCCCTGCTGCGCGGCGAGCACGAGCACGAAGCCGCCGCCCATGCAGAACCCCACCACGCCGACCGTCGAGCCGGTGACCGCGTCGCTGGCCAGCAGGTAATCCACCGCGCCGCCCAGGTCACGGGCCGCCTGATCCACCGGCAGCTCCTGCATGAGCCGGCCCGCTTCGTCACCGTCATGGGTGGTGGTGCCGCCGAACAGGTCCGGGGCCAGCGCGACGAAGCCCTCGGCGGCCAGCCGGTTCGCCACATCGGCGATGTGGCTGGTCAACCCCCACCACTCCTGGATCACCACGACCCCGGGACCGCTACCGCCCTCCGGCACCACAAGATACCCATGCGCGGTAGACCCGTTGGACGCGAAGCTGACGTTCTGCAGCGAGTTCCCCATGTTTCCAATCCCAGCACAACCCCCCACCTGCCGCATCCCGCACCCCCACTACCGCCAAACGGTTCCGAATGGCTGTCCGGCGGGGGCGAGGGCGGTCGGCGGGGGGCGGCTAGAGGATGTGGCGACCGGTTTCGGCCGTGGAGTAGCCGCCTAGGGCATCGATGGAGGCGCGAAATTTGTCATCGGCCAGTAGTGCCCATAGGGGGGCTAGTTGCGGGGAATCGTAGGTCTGCTGGGTGAGCACCAGGTCGTAGGGCTCGTGCGCGACGGGTACGAAGTCCAGCCCGAACGGCCGGGTGGCTGGGCGGATGCCGAGTCCCACATCGGCTCGCCCGGCAGCTACCGCCGCGGCGACGGCGAGATGGGTGTGCTCCTCGCGTTCATAGCCGGTGACG
>DASUII010000432.1:0-10665 GCA_036279835.1 Pseudonocardiaceae bacterium | reverse complement strand
ACGAGGACGTTCCCGTCCGCGAGAATCGTCGCGTGATGCTGGCGGCGCGAGAAGTGCATACTTGGGATCTCGCGCCAGGTCGGGGGATTGGCGCAGAGATCGAGGACACCTGCCGCGGCGGTAGGGGCGTCGGTGGTCCCGTCATTGCTGCCGCCGATGTAGACGATCTTTCCTGAATCGTACGTCACCGAAGGACCGTACTGTCGCTCCCTATTCCGGCGAGGTCCTTGTGGGCCGGGTAGCGGAGTCCAGGCACTGGGGTCGTTGGTGTTGCGCGTGTACGTGCTGGTATTCGACCCGGATGCGAACATCTGCCCGCTCGCAGCGATGTGGATTCGCGAATACGGCGGGAGGCCGGTGAAGCGCGCGGTCGGTGTCCACTGGCGCCCATCCCAGATTTGCGGAACATCGTTGAAAGTGACGGTTCCATTGTCCTTGTAGCTGCCCGATGACACCAGCGCAGTTCCGTCCGAGAGCGCTGTGGCAGTCGGATACCACAGGCTCTCGTGCATTACCGGAAGGGCTGCCCAGGTGTTCGTACGGTAGTCGTAGGCGCACGCCTGGTCGAGCCCGTCGCCGTCTGTGACGTGGCCGCCTACGACCAACAGCCGACCGTCGGGGAGAAAGGCATGGCCCGAGCAGAACAGGTTCACCTTCGTGCCGTCCGCACGCTTGGGTTGCGGTGTCGGGGTCAGTTCCCGGGTTTTGGGGTCCCAGAGGTACGGGGTGCACTCGTGCTCGTGCATTGAGCCGGTCGGTTGGTCGCGCCGTCCCCAGAACAGGACCTTTCCGTTCGGCAGCACGCTCGTATGGATCGCTACGTTCGGCAAGTCGAAGACCGGATCCCACCGTCCCCGATGTGCCCACGCGGGATCCTCTGCACGGCCTCGGCGGGGCGCAGGCGAGATGGCGTTACTCGTCGAAGCCCGGGCCATACCGCCGTAGCGCAACGCCAGGCCCGGAGCCATCAGCAGCATCAGGGCGGAGCGTCGATTTGTTGTGAATGCCATGTCCTGCTTTCCAGGGCCAGTCCGATGCGGCGCGTGCTGCCCGCACCGCTACAACGTCGACCTGCCTGCCCTGGTTACGCCCATCGTCGGTTTTCGGTGTATCCACACGTGGGAGTATTGCACCGGTCGGGTAGCCGCAGATCGCGCTCCGCCGGTTTCTCGGAGCGAATAGAATAGACTGTCAGCTTTCGCCGAGTGATGTCGGTATAGAAACAGTCATCAACATTGCCTGATACGGATTCGCGGTGGACATTGTGAAGTAGATCTGCGCTCCATCGCCCGACCAGCGAGTATATTCAGGAATCTGGTAGGGGCCATACATCCCTCCCAGGTCGGCGCTGCGGTCAGAGCCGAAACCTTCCTGTGTGTGATCCGCGTTCGGCAGATGCATGAACTTTCCAAGACCATCGTTCACCGAGAAGACCACGTCGCCGGAGGACCAGGGTCCGTAGGGACGTTCTGCGCAGCGCATCACTATCCCGCCAACGGATGATCTATCCGCAGGCCAGTCTGCGTTATAGAGACACATCCAGACCCCTAGCAGCGGATTCCAGCGGACCGACAGTTCGCCGACACAGCCCTCGCCGAAGAGTGGGACCGCACGGTCCTCGTCAGGACTCCAGTGCGGTTGACTGAAACCGCCAGCATAAAACAGGAAACCGCCGGGTTCCTCCAGTCGCGCCACCGGCTTAACCGCAAGGTAGACATCGCTGGAACGGTAGCGACCGCTGCCAAAGACGATGAGCTGTGGTCCGTCGCCCGGGAGCCCGTGTTCGTGCGCGTCAACGATCGTTGCCGACACATTGATGAATTTGTAGCGTGACACTTCGTAAAGGAGCGTGAAGTCGAGGCCATTGTTGTCTGACCGAGCTAGTATTGAGCTTCCCATCAGGGTGTAGATGCCCACCCGACGGTGATCGGTGCTGAAGAAGACGTACATGCTGTTATTGCAGCTGAGCCCGTCGAGTGGCACCTCGAAGGCGCCCTGGGCAATGCCGGGGACCAGTGGCGGCTGGGGGAGGAACGTTAGCTTAACGCCATCGTCGGCGTTCGTGTCCGTAGCGAAAGCAATAGCATCGAGATCATCATTGGGAATGCTGTGGCCCACCCGCCAGGTGTCGCCGAATAAGAAGTATAGGCGATCCCGATGGACAAACGAGATACCAAGGTCTGTGCCGATGATACCGAACTTGCTCTCGGTTCGATTGAACGCAAATCTCGGTGTTCCCGTCCCATTCCATCCTTCACGGTCGTACTCACCGGTTAGCTGAACGATCTTCCGAGCACGATGGGCAAGTTGCGGATGTGGCTCCAGCATGCTGAAGCGATCAGTCCGAATCCACACCTCCTCGGCGCGGGCGTTCTGATGCCAGTAATGAACGACCGAGCCACGATGCTCATCGACGAGGACCTCGAAGTCACCGTGGCCTGCTGCACCGAAACGGGACTGGATGACGCCACCTAGACCCGCACAGGACTGGGTAATAAACTGAGCCTTGGTCCAACGCCCGGGGACATTTCTATTGTTCTGGAAGAAATGGCGAAGCTCTATGGAACCGTCGTAAAGATGGAGCGGAACCACGACTTCGAACCTGCCGCGCTGTCCTGCGGTCGGCGTGGATTGGATGATGCACCCGGGTCCGGCCACATTATCCTGTTCACCCGTGACTCGTTGACCGCGAATCCAGGGGATGCGTACGCTCATCGTCAACCTTTGACGCAGCTCTGAGGGTAGATGCTCGTAGCTGTTATCGCGGTAGAAGTGGCATAGTTCGACGCCGCCGGGTTGCAATAGGGGTACGACGACTTCGAAATTGCCGCGGTGTCCTGTGCTGGGAGTGGATTGGATGATGCTGCCGGGTCCGGCCACATCGTCGTGGTCACCGGTGATTCGTTGCCCGCGGATCCACGGTAGGTGGACGTCGTTGTTGTCGCGGTAGAAGTGGCGCAGTTCGACGGCTCCGGTGGCTAGCCGTAGGGGTACGACGACTTCGAAATCGCCGCGTTGTCCTGTGCTAGGGGTGGATTGGATGATGCAGCCGGGTCCGGCCACATCGTCGTGGTCACCGGTGACTCGTTGCCCGCGGATCCACGGTAGGTGGACGTCGTTGTTGTCGCGGGACCAATGCCACAGTTGTTCGCCTTCCACGATGACTGCCTCGAAATTACCGTAGTGGCTCCGTCCAAAATCGGATTGGATGAGACTGACGTAAACTCTGGACATCTCACAGTCCCTTCCAGTCTCCTATGCTGACAGGGCTCTGGCACGCTCTTGGGTCGCGGTACCACCCCCGATCATCGCGGCGATGCGGTGTCCGCCTGCCTATCTTCGCCGCCCGGAATGTGGGGCGGACTCTGGGGTTCCCTGAGAGCGCCGGGGCGGGCGATGGTTGACAGCCAGGTTGGGCGCGGCCTCGCCCGGGTTGGCTCGTCACAGTGTGACGTGGCAAGTCACGCCTTCGTAGGTAACGGCATACCACTACGCCACAAAGGGAGACAACCATGCCACGCACTTGCAAGTTTGAGGCTCCGATCCTCGTCGACGAACCGGTCATTGAAGGGCGCTATGTCGAGATGGACGGCTATACGGTGGGATTCGAGTCCGTTCGCAGCGACGCGGACCCTGCCCCGCTTTTTCGTGGACTGCCTGATGACCGCTGCCAGTGCCCGCACTGGGGGGTGGTGCGGTCCGGGCAGATCGTGATGCGCTACGCCGACCACGACGAGACCTACACTGAGGGCGACGCCTACTACGCCGCGCCCGGCCACCTACCGTTGATGTTCGCTGGCACCGAGGTTGTCGAGTTCAGCCCGACGCGGCAGCTACAGCAGACGATGGCGGTCATCGCCAGCAACCTGCGGGCGCAGGTGCCAGCGCCATGACGACGGTCGCCGCCAACTCGACACACGTTGTCGCCGAGAAGCTGATCGCCTTCCTGGAAACCGGGCAGCCGCCGCCGGGGCTGTTCGCTGGGGATGTGTTCTGCGACTTCACGATGCCACGGTGGCGGGTGCAGGCAGCGGGCGTCGACGACGTCGTGGCGTTGCGTCGTAATGGGCATCCGTCGCCGGGCCGGGTGCTCCGGTCGCGGTTGGATTCGACGCGGAGCGGTTTCGCGCTCGAGGTCGAAGAGGCGTGGGAGCACGATGGCGACCAGTGGTACTGCCGGGAGCTGTTCCGGGCAGACGTCACCGACGGTGCCATCTCCGAGCTGTCTGTGTACTGCACCGGCGACTGGGACTCCGCCCGGATGGCTGAGCATGCCGCGACGGTGACGCTGATCCGTGTTTGATCGGCGCGGTCGGGCGACGACCGTACGATCCGAGGATGGGAGGGTCGCGCGAGGACTCTGCCGAGCTGCTGCGTCGCGCCGCGGCAGCTCGGGCCACGGGCGATGCCGAGGCCGCCCGGGTTGCCTACGCCCGGGCCTACCACGATGCGTGGCAGTCGGACGATGTCGAGGTGATGACCGAGGCGGCGCTCGGGCTGGCCGCGGGTCACATGTTCGGCACCGACCTCGGTCGCGTGCCAGCGTTGTTGCACGAGGCCTACACGATCGCCGAAGGCGTTGCGCGGGCGAGGCTGGCGGTCGCGCTAGCCCGGGCCTGGGTCTATAGCGGTAACCCATCGCGAGCCGTGCAGTTCGCGACGGAGGCGGTCACCGCGGCGGACGGCCTTGGTGACGCCGTTGTACTCGCGGAGGCGCTGGACGCCGAGCTGCTGGTGCACTGGGGCCCGGACGATCTGGACGAGCGGTTGCGGATCACGACGCGGCTGCAGGATGCGGTCGCGCATGTGGCAGACGTCGAGTCGCGCATGTCAGCGCACCTGTGGCGGCTGACGACGGCCCTGGAGTGCCTCGATGCCGTGACCGTGCAGCGGCAGCTGCGGGCATTGGACGTGCTCGCCGAGGAGTCGGGATCGGCCCGAGTGCGGTTCTTTGCGGCGTCGCGACGTGGCATGCACGCCTTGCTCATCGGTGACCTGTACCAGGCCGCGGCTGCGTTGGAGACGGCGCGTCGAGCGGGAGCCGAGGCTGCGGAACCCGATACCTACCCGATCGAGCGCACGTTGGCGGCCGGAATCGCACGGCAGGCTGGCGACCGGGAAGCACTCAGACACGAGGCGATGGCCTACGAGGCGTTCGGCACGAACGAGGGGGTGGCCTCGGTGGCCGCCGAAGCCGCTGTCCTGTGGCTTGCCGCGGGGTCGGCGGAACACGCCTGGGCGCTGCTGCACCAACTCGCCGGCCCGGACTTCGGCGCCATTGCGCGCGATGTCGACTGGCTGCTGACGATAGCCTCGTTGACCGAAGTCGCGGCCGGTACCGGTGCCACCGGGCTGGCCAGTGAGGCGGTGCGGCTGCTCGAGCCATATGCCGGTCGGGCGGTGGTCAACGCAGGCGCAGTCGCATTCGACGGTGTCGTCGATGACTACCTACACCAGGCTTGCATGTCGCTCGGGCGGACGCAGGAGGCGCAGCGATGGGCGCGAACCGCTGCGGGCGCCTACCACCGGATAGGTGCGACCTGGTGGCTGCGTCGTTTGCAAGCACCGGCCCCGGTGACGGCCGCGCCGATGGTCGTGCACCTGCGGCCTGGCTCGGACGACATCTGGTCGATCGGCGTCGAGAACGGCGTGGTCACCATCCGGGAGATGAAGGGGCTGCGATACTTGCGCCTGCTCTTGGGGCAGCCCGGGGTCGAGATCTCCGCGCTGGAGCTGTCGAACAGGGTGAGCGGGCTGGCAGGTGGGGGTGTGCCGGACACCGACGTCGGCGAGGTGATCGACCGGCGTGCCGTGTCGGCATACCGCCGCCGGCTGACCGAGCTCGAAGAAGGTCTCAGCGAGGCGGAGTCATGGGCGGACCAGGCGCGTGCATCGAAGCTGCGGGCGGAGCGCGACGCGGTGCTCGACCAGGTCAGGGCCGCGACGGGACTCCACGGCCGGCACCGACGGACCGGTTCGGCCGGCGAACGGGCACGCGTCGCGGTGCGCAAGGCGGTGGCCGCCGCCATCGACCGCATCGAGCAGCTGGATCCCGCGCTCGGCCGGTTGCTCCGCGACACCGTCCGGACCGGCACCGTCTGCCGCTACGACCCGGATCCGGCCCGACCGGTCCGCTGGCTACTTGACAAGCCGTGAGCCGTTCGATGACCTACCATTTCCCGTATTCCTACGCGAGCATGGTGGAGCGATGACGGCGGATCAGCTCGCGAGTACCGGCGAGGGTCAGCTGGCTTGGGCCCGTGCAGTCCTCGCGGTCCACGATCTCTGCCAGATCGTCGCCGAAGCGGAGTCCGTCGAGGGGGTCTACGACGCTGCACTCACCGCGCTCGAGCGGGCCATCGGCGTCGAGCGATCGTCGATCCTGGTGTTCGACCGCCAGGGCGTCATGCGATTCGGGGCCTGGCGGGGAATCTCCAAGATGTACCGGATGGCGGTGGACGGGCACAGTCCGTGGTCTGCCGACGCGAAGGATCCTGAACCGATCCTGGTGCCGGATGTTGCGCTCGATCCGGAGTTGGCTGCGCTTTGTCCGGTGTTCGACGCCGACGGAATCGCGGCGCTCGCGTTTATCCCTCTGATCCACGCCGGCCGCCTGCTCGGAAAATTCATGCTCTATTACGACGCTCCGCACCTCTTTGCCACGGAGGAGGTCCGCGTCGCATCGTCGATTGCGCAAGTCGTCGCCGGGGCGGTCGACCGCAAGCGCAACGAGGTGGAACTTCGCCGCAACCGTGAACACCTCTCCCTCGCGCTCGAGGCAGGGACGATGGGCACCTGGGAATGGGATATAGCGACCGGGGAAGTCGTGTGGTCGCCCACGCTGGAGCGGGTCCATGGGCTCGAGCCCGGGACGTTCCCCGGGACGTTCGAGGCTTTCCAGCGCGACATCCTCGGGGAGGATCGGCCGGCCGTGCTCGCCGCGATCCGGCGGGCGACCGAGGACGGGGCCCGCTACGAGGTGACGTACCGGATCCATCGCCCGGACGGGGCGCTGCGGTGGATCGAGACGCGGGGAACCGTGGTGCACGACGAGACGGGCACGCCAGTCCGGATGGTGGGGGTGTGCACCGACGTCACTCAGCGGCGGGCGGACGAGGTGGAACGGGCCCGGCTGCTCGAGGCCGAGCGGGCCGCCCGGCTCGAGGCCGAGACGTCGGCCGCCCGTCTCGACACGCTGCAGCGCGTCACGGCGGAGCTGTCTCGGGCGGTGGCGTTGGAGGACGTCGTCGACGTGGTGCTCGGCACGGCGGTACGCGAGCTCGGCGGGCGGACCGGGTCGCTGTGCCTGCTCGACGGCGACGACCTCATCATCGCCCACGCGGTGGGATACCCCCCTGAGGTCACCGGGCACTGGGGCCGGTTCCCGGTCTCGGCAGACCTGCCGGCGAGCGAAGCGGTCCGCACCGGCCGCGCCGTGTTCATCGAGTCGCCCGAGGAGCGCGATCGCCGGTATCCGGTCTTCGCCACCGCGCCACTGGTCCCCGACGAGGCGTATGCGATCGTGCCGCTCGCCGACCACGACCCCAGCGGGTGCCTGGTGGTGGGGTTCGCCGAGCCGCGGGGATTCTCCGCCCAGGACGAGGACTTCTTTTTCGTGCTCGCCAGCCGCTGCGGTGCCGCGCTCGATCGCGCTCGCCTGTTCGAGGAGCGCGAGCACGCTCGGGCCGCCGCCGAGGTGTCCCGGGCGGCGCTAGCGTTCCTGGCCGAGGCGTCCGCGCTGCTGGCATCGTCTCTGGACTACGAGCGCACCCTTACGCAGGTGGCGGAGCTTGCCGTTCCACGCCTGGGAGACTGGTGCGGCGTCTATCTCACCCGCGAGGGAGGCAGGATCGAGCCGGTTGCGCTCTCGCACGTCGATCCCGAGCGGGTTCGCCACGTACGGCAACTGCTTGAGAGGTTCCCGGTCCGCCCAAGCGATGCCGTCGGCGTCGCGGACGTCATCCGAACCGGGCAGGCGCAGACCTACCCGGAGATCACCGACGAGCTGCTGGCCGCCGTCGCCCAGAACGATGAGCATCTCGAGCTGCTGCGCGGCGTGGGGTTGGGTGCCGGAATGGCGATGCCGCTGCAGGCCCGCGGACGCGTCTTCGGAGTGTTCTCCCTCGGCAATGAGCGGGGCCGGCCGCTGAATCCCGACGACGCGATCCTCGCCGAGGAGCTCGCGGCCCGAGCGGGGACCGCGATCGACAACGCCCGCCTGTTCGCCGAGCGCAGCTACGTGGCCCAGACCCTGCAACGGAGCCTGCTGCCAGGCAAGCTCCCGGAGTTCGACCGGCTCGCGTTGGCCGCGCGCTACCTACCCGGTGCGACCAATGTGGCGGCCGGTGGTGACTGGTATGACGTGTTGGCCTTGGACGAGCACCGAGTCGCCATTGTGGTGGGCGATGTCGTCGGGCGGGGCGCCGCGGCGGCCGCGGTGATGGGGCAGCTGCGCACCGCGCTGGCCACTGCGCTGTTGCACGGGGACTCCGCCGCGGCCGCGCTGGAACATCTGGATCGCATGGCCGCGCGTATCCCTGGTGCGCTGGCCTCTACCGCCGCTGTCATGGTCCTGAACCTGCTGACCGGAGATCTGTGCTGGGCCCGCGCGGGGCACCCGCCGCCCCTTCTGGTCGAGCCCGAGGGCATCCGGTACCTCACCGACGGCGCTGGCGGTCCGCTGGGTATCCGAGGCCGTCCGCCTTACCCCGAGGCCGCCACCCGCATCGAACCCGGCGCGTGCCTGCTGCTGTATACCGACGGGCTGATTGAGCGCCGCGGTCAGGTCATCGACGAGGGCCTGGCCCACTTGGCCGCCACCGCCGCAGCGTTGTGTTCCGAGCCACCCACCACCCTGCTCGACGGGTTGCTGGCTCGCGCACTGCCCGACTCCGGTCCGGCCGATGATGTCGCCCTGATCGCCGCCCGTTACCTGCCCGTGCCGCTGCAGCTGCGGCTGCCCGCCAACCCAGCCCAGCTGTCCGGTCTGCGCCGCGCGGTGCGCGCCTGGACCCGCGCCGCGGCGCTGCCCGCCGCACTCGGCGAAGACCTGCAGCTCACCCTCGGGGAAGCCGCCGCGAACGCGGTTGAACACGCTTACGCCAGCATCGGCGAACCCGGCGAGTTCGCCTGCTGCCTCACCGACCGCGGCGACGGCGGGATCGACGTCGAGGTGCGCGACTTCGGCCGCTGGCGCCCGGAGCCCACTAACAACCGTCACCGCGGGCGCGGCCTGGCTCTCATCCGCGAGCTCGCCACCGATGTCGTTATCGGCTCCAGCCCGACCGGTACCCACGTTCGCTTCCGCCTACCCGCTCCGGCACCCGCCGAACTGCGCGTGGAAGCTGTGTCTGGCTGAGTCAAATCGCCGCGCGCGCCTTGGCGGTCTTGACGGCCGCGGCGAGGGTGGTGATGTCGTAGGCGCCGTAATGTCGCCGTCCGTTGATGAAGAACGTGGGCGTACCAGATACGCCGCTAAGGCTGGCGGAGTCGACGTCTTCGGCGATTCGGGACGCGCGGGTATGCCTGCGCAGGTCGTCGCGGAATCGTTCGACGTCGATGCCGAGATTGCCCGCGTAGCGGTTCAGATCAGCTGGCCGCAAATCCTGCTGATGGTCCAATAGCACGTCGTGCATCGGCCAAAACGCGCCCTGGCCGGCGGCGGCCTCGGCGGCTTCGGCCGCCAGTTGGGCCCGCGGATGGACGTCGGTGAGGGGAAGGTGGCGCCATACGTAGCGCACGTCGCCGAAGTCGGCGAGCAGCTCGCGGACGACAGGTTCGGCCTGACCGCAGTAGGGGCATTCGAAGTCGCCGTACTCGACCACCGTCACCAATGCGTCGGCTGGCCCGCGGGTGTGGTCGCGATCCGGATCGACCGGCTCGACCAGGTCGATGATGGCCTCCGCGGTGCCCAGCAGGGCTCGCATTCGCCGCCGTGGGGGGAGCAGCGCGGTGATGCCGAAGACGACCCAGGCCGCGGCGGACGCGCAGAGCGCCGCTGACAGCACGCCGAGCTTGGCCTCTTGCAGCTGCGCGCCCTCGAAGGCGAGGGTTGCGATCAGCAGGGAGACGGTGAAGCCGATACCGGCGATCGCGCCGCCCCCGGCGACGGCGGCCCAGCCGACCGGGGGACGCAGCTGGGCCTTGTTCAGCCGGGTGATGAGCCACGAGCTGCCGACGATGCCGATCGGCTTCCCAGCGACGTAGCCGATCAGGATTCCGAGGGTGATCGGCGAGGTGTAAGCGCGGGACAGGAACTCGCCGCTGATCGCGATGCCGGCGTTGGCCAGGGCGAACAGCGGCACGATCAGGTAGCTGGTCCAGGGGTGGTAGAGCTGCACCAATCGCTCGTTGGGCGACAGAGCTGCCGTCAGCCCGGTACTTGCCGAGCGCGCGAGCTCAGGGGTCGGCTGCTCGCGGAAGAGCCGGAACAGGCCCGTCGCTCGCTCGAGGTCGTCGCGCGCGGGTGGATAGGCGTAGGTCAGCAGCCCCATCGCCAGGCCGACGGCGACGGGGTCGACCCCGGAGGACAGCAGCGCCACCCAGGTGGCCGCGCCGAGCAGCGCGTAGATCAGGCCATGCCGGATCCGGCCGGCGCGGACGAGCAGGATCACGCCGAAGATCGCAAGCGCGATGACAAGCGGCTGCACCGCGACGTGGCCGCTG
>DASUII010000431.1:0-6185 GCA_036279835.1 Pseudonocardiaceae bacterium | reverse complement strand
AACCCGGTGAGCAGGTAGAACACCGTCCCAAAAGCCCCTGACGGGATGGTGATGCCCTCACCGATCATCGTGCGGTACTCGTTGGCGGCCCCGAGAACGAAGAACAGGCCCATGGCGAACGTGATCGTGTACCACAGCCGTAGCCCGAACACATCGCCCTGTTCCGCCTTGAACACTCCCCACTGACAAGTGAACGACGAGGCGACCAGCACGATTGTGATCACCAGCGCGTAGGGGACGTCGAGGTGGATCGGCTCCCCGGTGGATGCCAGGACCGGCGGCCACGGGCCGTCGTGCTGCGCCTTCACCGTGAAGAACATCGCGAACAGGCCGGCGAAGAACATCAGCTCGCTGGACAGCCAGACGATCGTGCCCACGCTGACCATGTTGGGCCGGTTCAGTGAGTGCACCCGTTGGCTGATAGAGGGCGCAGCCAGGCTGGACGAGGGGGTCACGCTAAGCATTATGACGAACGGTCTCGGCCGCGCCGGGACCGGGGCCGACGGATACGGCGAAGAGTGACGAGGCTAACGCAGCCAGCCCTTCGAACGGCGGTATACAACGCCACATCGTGCCACACAGAGTCACAGCACGCGAGCCGACCGTTGCGTGCGACAGGGCCCGTATACCATTGGCTGGCCATCCCGACCCGCTGATGCCGCGTGGTGCACCCGGGCACCTGAGAGGCCGTCCGGGGGCACCCGACACCGAGGACCTCGACCAATTCATGAACTCCCCGAGCGAGACCACCACCGTGCTGGTTTTCAGTCACCGGTCAGAGGTGCGCGAGGCGATCATCAACGCTGTTGGACGGCGCCCTGCAGCGGACGTCGGCCGGGTGAGCTATGTCGAGGCGGCGACGATCGCTGAGGTGCTGACCGAGGTCGACGCGGGACGGGTGGATCTGGCGATTCTTGATGGTGAGGCGCAACCGACGGGTGGGATGGGCCTTTCCCGCCAGCTCAAGAACGAAATCATGCACTGTCCGCCGGTGATCATCGCCGTGCGGCGCAGGGATGACCGCTGGTTGGCAGTGTGGTCGCAGGCCGACGCGGTGATCGTCCATCCGCTGGATCCGTTGACCGCAGCCGAGACGGTGGCCGAGGTGCTTCGCACCCGCCGGCCGCTGGCCGCGAACGGCTGAGGCGGCGCAGCATGGTGGCGCCGACCCGTTACCGCAGTTGGCCAGCACTACTCGGCCAACTGATCGCCGGCACAGATCTCGGCGCCCACGACGCCACCTGGGCGATGGACGAAGTCATGTCAGGCCTGGCCACGTCGGCGCAGCTGGCCGCGTTCGTGGTGGCGCTGCGGATCAAAGGCGAGACTCCGGCGGAGATAGCCGGTCTGGCCGACGGCATGCTGTCGCATTCGCACCGGGTGCACATCGCCCAGCGGGCAGTCGATGTGGTCGGCACCGGCGGCGATCAAGCCCAGACGGTGAACATCTCCACCATGGCCGCGCTGGTGACCGCCGCTGCCGGTGCACCGGTGATCAAACACGGCAACCGCGCGGCCTCATCACAGTGCGGCGCTGCCGACGTGCTCGAGGCGCTCGGCGTCGCGATTGATCTAGGCCCGGATCAGGTAGCGCAGTGCGTCGCCGAGGCGGGCATCGGATTTTGCTTCGCACCGCTTTATCACCCCGCGATGCGGCACGCAGCCACGGTTCGTCGGGAAATCGGGGTCCCGACTGCCTTCAACTTTCTCGGGCCACTGATCAATCCGGCGCAGCCGGGGGCGGCGCTGGTGGGCTGTGCGGATCTCCGGATGGCGCCGGTGATGGCCCAGGTGCTTGCCGATCGTGGAGTAAGCGCTCTGGTGGTCCGTGGCGACGATGGGCTCGACGAGATCACTACCACGACCACCACTTCGGTGTGGGTGGTCGACGGCGGCACAGTGCGGCGTGACCAGTTGGACCCCGCCGCGCTGGGCGTGCCGGTGGCCAGCGGCGAGGACCTGCGCGGTGGCGATGCGGCGGCCAATGCCGATGCGGTGCGGCGTCTGTTGGTCGGCGATCCCGGACCGGTACGAGACGCCGTGCTGCTCAACGCCGGCGCGGCACTCGTCGCCCACCGGGGTTCGACCGGTGATCTAGTCGCCGATGTCCGCGACATGATCCAGCGCGCCACCGAGGCTGTTGACTCTGGCGCTGCCGCCGCGATGTTGCAGCGCTGGATCAGGCTGACCACTGAGCTGTCCGCCGCTGTTCGCTAACCGGGCCACCGGCCGCGCTGTCACTGCCCGTACCGGGAATCCCGGAGATAGTAACGCGAAGTAATCGACCACGGCGAAATCGCACGGCTGGGGGGCTTACCGGCGTCGTTGGAGTGAAGATCCGCGCCGATGCGTCCTGGGGACCGTTAGGTGGCATGCGGGGGGACCTCTCCCGTTTGCAGTCACGCCGCCGGATGTGATGGTCCGAGAACAGGAGATGGCCGCGGGTGGTGTCTCATCGTCGCAACCGCGTGCTTCGGAGCGTGGCGGCTGCCGTGGCCTTCGCTGCCGTGCTGAGCATGCCACCAGCACTCGCAGTTGCCGATCCAGCCCCCGGCCCTGCACCCGATCCTGGCAGCGCCGTTGCTCAGGCTCGAGCGTTGAGCCGCCAGGCTGAAGTGATCACCGAGCAGTGGAAGCTGGCCACCGACCGGCTGGAAGCCCGTCGGGCCGATGCGGACCGAGCGCATAGCGACGCAGCGGGCGCCACCGCTATCGCCGATCAGGCCCGCGCGGCTCAGAGTTCGTTCCGTGCGCAGGTGGACAGGCTGACCAGCGCCACCTTCGAGGGTGTTCGGGTCAGCAGCCTGACCGCGATGCTGATCAGCGACTCGCCACAGCAATTCATGGACCAGATGTCAGCTTTGGACGTGCTGGCGGCGAGTAACCGGGCGGCGATGGACAAGCTCGCAGCCGCCGTATCCCGCACCGAGCAGGCCAAGCTTGCCGCCACCGACGCCGAGACACGTGCGGCCGTCGCCGAACTCGACGCCGCTCGAATAGCGGGTGACGTCGCTCAGGCGCGGCTTGAGATGGGTCGCCAGATCAATCTGGTGCAGGAGCGCCTCGGCAAGCTCACTGCTGACGAGTTCTCCCACTATGCCGCCGAAGGATTCACAGACTATCCGCTCGATATCGCCGGTGACACTATCGGTATCAGGGCCCTTCGAGTTGCCCTGACCCGACAAGGAGCACCGTATATCTGGGGCGCCGAGGGTCCGACCACGTTCGATTGCTCAGGTTTGGTGATGTGGGCCTACCGTCAGGTCGGAGTCAGCCTGCCCAGAGTGGCCTATGACCAGTCCAGAGTGGGCACCCCGGTGGTTTCCGGCCTGCTACCGGGAGACCTCATTGCGCTGTACTCACCGGTAAGCCACATCGGTATCTACGTAGGCAACGGGCTCTACCTCAACGCGCCGCAGAGCGGCGATGTCGTCAAAGTCTCCAGGGTCCCGTGGCGGGATGTCACGGCAGTCCGCCGGATTGGTTGATACCAGCGTCCCGGATACCCGAACAAGGGGCGCAACCGGCATCTCGGGACGTTGCGTCATCCGGCATTGTCAGGGTCGCCGTCTACCGTCGGTAGGGACTCGATCACGACAGAGACGGAGCCCGACATGATCGTCGATTGCGACCGGTGCGAGGTGCGCGGCCTTGCCTGCCAGGACTGCGTCATCACCGTATTGCTCGGAGCCCCACCGAGCGGTGTGGAGTTGGACGGCACCGAACGGTTCGCCCTGGACACCCTGGCCGAGGCCGGCATGGTGCCCCACCTGCAGCTGGTGGATCGGGACGGAGATCGCCACATGACGGGAAGGGATACCCGTGTTCGGGGTCACCTGCGCGATGACGCTGAGCGGTCCGCAACTGACTGTGAACGGTCAGGACGATACGTTGGCTGATCGGCCGAGCCGAACATCGCGCGGGTCACGGCGACGCCTATCGTGCCCAGCGGCCGCTCTGCCCCATACCTCGCTCGCCGGTGGTGACAACGTTGGTGACCTTTCGTAATCTTCCCGAGACTTTGCGGTAGGTGCCGTCCGAGCTGGACGGCACGGTAGGCGGTCTAGGAGAGGAGATAGCCGCGACGTGTGGCCGCATCATCGGAAGGGCGGTGTAGGCAAGCGCAGTGTTGTCAATCACAGTGTTGTCAAGCGCAGCGTCTCGGCTGTGATGGCCACCGCCACCGTGGTTGCGCTGGTCACTCTGACGCCCACTCCAGCCACGGCCGACCCTGCGGTGCCCGGGGATGCCGCGCAGCAGCTTTTCGAGCTGAATCGGCAGGCTGAGGTGCTCACAGAACGATGGCACTACGCCCGCGACCAGTTGAACGCCCGCCGCGCCGACCTCGAACAAGCCAGGGCGGACGCCACCGCGGCCCAGTCCGCCGCAGATCGCGCCAAGGCGGTCCAGGGCCAGTACCGCGGTCAAGTTGACCTGCTGACCAAAGCCTCATTTCAGGGTGCGCGACTCAACCGGCTGTCCGCTCTGCTGGTCAGTGACTCTCCCCAGGACTTCCTGGACCAGATGTCGGCGCTGGATATGCTGGCGATGGATAATAAGCAGGCCTTAGACCGGCTCACCGGCGCCGTCGCGCAAACCCAGCATGCAGAGCACTCGACGAGCGACGCAGCGGTGCGGGCGGCTCAAGCTGAACGCGATGCTGCACGGCTCGAAGGCGATCTCACCCGTTCCCGCGTCGAGATGGACCGCCAGATTCAAGTTGTCACGAAACGTCTGGCGGAGCTGACCCGTCAAGAGCGCGCCGTGTACCTCTTCGGCGGCAACATCCATTTCCCGATCAACCTGGTCGGCACCGGTACCGCGGTCCAAGCGGCGCGGATCGCGCTGACCAAGCAAGGCTCGGCCTACGTCTGGGGCGGCGATGGCCCGATCACATTCGACTGCTCGGGACTGGTGAAGTGGGCGTTCGAGCAGGCGGGGATGCCCGGTCTGCCGCACTCGGCTGAGGAACAGGCGCGAATGGGTCGTAGCGTCGATCGTCCCGATCTGCGGCCGGGCGATCTCATTGCGCTGTATTCCCCGATCAGCCACATCGGCATCTACGTCGGTGACGGCTTCTATGTGAACGCACCGCAAAGCGGTGACGTGGTGAAGGTCGTCCCGGTGCCGTGGAGGCAAGTCACCGCGATGAGCCGCATCGGCTGAACCCACCAGCTGCATACCGCGCGCGACGTCACCGCTACTCTCCGGCTGATGCCACGGATCCTGCTGGTGAGCAACGACTTTCCACCCCGACCCGGTGGGATCCAGGCGTACCTGCACCAACTGGCGCTGGCGCTGCCCCCGGACGAGATCGCCGTCTACGCGCCGGACTGGCCGGACGCGGCGGTTTTCGACGCGCGATTGCCGTTTCCGGTTTTCCGGCATCACGGACCTCTCATGATTCCGACGCCCGCGGTACTTCGACGCGCCGCCGGGTTGCTCAGGGAGCTGCACTGCGAAACCGCATGGTTCGGCGCAGCAGCCCCGCTGGCCCTACTGGGGCCGTCATTGCGCCGCGCCGGAGCACGACGAGTGGTGGCTAGCAGCCACGGACACGAGGTGGGCTGGTCGATGTTGCCGCCTGGGCGGATGGCACTTCGCCGGATCGGCGTGGATGCCGACGTGGTCACGGCCGTGAGCCAGTACACCCGTCGCCGGGTTGCGTCGGCGTTTGGGCCCCGGGCTGCCCTGGAGATCCTGTCGCCGGGCGTGGACTGCGCAGCGTTTCACCCGGACCCCGGGGCGCGCGCGGAGATCCGACGACGCCACCGGCTGGGCGATGCCCCGGTAGTGCTGTGCGTGTCTCGGCTGGTGGCTCGCAAGGGGCAAGACATGCTGGTGCGGGCATTGCCTGCAATCCGGAGGCAGATACCGGGGGCCATCCTCCTGCTCGTTGGAGACGGACCCCGGCGATCAACTTTGCGCCGGCTGGCGGAGTCGGGTGGCGTCGCTGACGCCGTGGTGTGCACAGGAGCGGTGTCGTGGGCGGAGTTGCCCGCCTACTACGCCGCTGGCGACGTCTTCGCGATGCCCTGCCGGACGCGTGGGCACGGCCTGGATGTTGAGGGGTTCGGTCTGGTGTTCCTCGAGGCCTCGGCTACCGGCTTGCCGCTGGTGGTTGGCAACGCCGGCGGGGCGGCGGAGACGGTCCGGGTAGGCGACACCGGCGAGTTGGTGAACGG
>DASUII010000430.1:0-14592 GCA_036279835.1 Pseudonocardiaceae bacterium | reverse complement strand
CCGTGTGCGACGGACAGCGTCGGCGCGAGCCCCAGCTGAGCGAGTCGATCTCGCGCCGTATTGACCAGGCTGGCGCCGATGTCGACCGAGTACACCCGGTCGGCGCCGAGCCGGTGCGACAACAGGCCAGCGTTGTATCCGGTGCCGGTACCGATTTCGAGCACTCGGTGCTCGTCATCTACACCCAGTGCCTCAAGCATCCGAACCATCAGGCCCGGTTTGGTCGATGACGACACTGTGACTCGGTTGCCATTCGCCGCGACGGCAAGGTCAGTGATCAGCGGCTCGTTGCGGTAGACCGCGGCGAGCCACTCGTCGTCTTCATTGGTCGTCTCGGTCCACTCTCCGCCGGGCTGCTGAACGTAGAACCGCGGCACGAACAGGTGCCGCGGGATTTCCTCGACCGCGTCTCGCCACGCCGGCGTGCGCAGTGCATCCTCGGCCGCCATTTCGTCGGCGAGTCGGTGCGCCAGGTCGCGCCAAGGCGCCGTTGTCGCCGTCATGTTGCAATCCCCTTTTCCAGTAGATCGGCGAGCGCCTCTGTGATCGGCGCATCGATCGCGTCCTCGATCCATCCATACTGGCCACCGGCGTTGCACTCGAGAAACACCCAATTACCGTCAGGGCGGATGACGAAGTCAAACGCCCCGTACGTGAGGCCCAGCTCGACGCAGTACTCAAGGATGCCAGCGGCGACGCTGGCGGGCGGCTCGATCCTTTCGTACTGCAATGCCTTGTAGTCGTTGCGCCAGTCGAGGTAGGTCGCGGCGCTGTGCGCGTGGATGCCCGCGGTGAACAACCGGTCGCCGACCACGATCACCCGTGCCTCGTACTCCTTGGAGATCCACCGTTGGAACTGGTGGGCGCTGACCTCGACACCCCGCAGGTCGGCGAGGTCGGCCGCGTCGAGCCGATGGGTGAAGGTGGTTTTCCGGCCGCCATCCTCGATGATCGCAGCGGCACCGAACGCCTTGGTGACCGTTTCGCCAGCCTCGGCAAACCGCTGCACTGCGTCCGGCAAATTGGTCACCAACGTGTCGGTGACCGTGAGCCCGCACCGCGCCGCGGTGATGAGCTGCACCGGCTTGTAGGCCGCGTCAGCGTTACGTGACGGGTGATTGATCCACTTCACCGGCAGGGAGGCGAGCACGCCGCCAAGGCCGAGTTTGGTCTCGCTCATCGCCCAGTTTCGTTCCGTCGCCGACAGCTCGGCAGGGAAACCGAACGCGCCGGGGCTGCGATACCAGGCCGACCGCAGCCCCTCAAGCGCGATGGCCCGCCCACCGGCGGACAAGATCCCCACCCACCGCCCGTCCCGCAACTCAGCATCAATGCTCGCCCGCTGCGGGAACCATGCCGTGTCGACTCGGGCGACAGGCACATCTCGATCTTCCAACGCCTTGACCATGCGGTCGGCGGTGAAATCCCGTTCAGGCGCGAGGATGAGGACAGTCATCAGTCGTTGTTCCAATCCTCGGAGCTGGGACCGTCCTCACCGTCCGTGGTCGACGTCGTATCCGCGGAGGGGTCCCCCATGATCGGCAGTTGGATCAACGGGCACGCTGACGAGTCGACGGCCTTCTGCTGCTGCTCGTCATAGGTCCAGCTCGGCAGCTCGCGGCCAGCGCGAGCCGGAAGAGCGCGGCGAAGCCCGAACGGCCGGATGCCATCGGGCGACGCGACGTCGTCCCGCCTACTGGTGAAGCTCGCGCCGTCGAGCGCGAACTGCGCGCTGACCGGCGCGAACGGGTCCGCCCCGGAAACCTCTGCAACTGCTGCGGTCATTCGTTCTTCCTTCCTCGAGAGGAGTCGCCCGTCGGCCGGCATGCCTGCGGGTCCGCAATCATGGTCACGGGTCACTCCTGGTTCGGTCGCTGCGGCGGTGAAACGGGCTGCGACTAGACGACCAGCACCGCTACCATGACAACACGCGTCAAATCGCTACCGAGCGTGATTTGACCCTTGTTTGACTCCCCGTTTGACCTCGCCGCGATACCTGCGGGAGCACGCCATGACAGAGGACAAGCCGGCCGGCGGTGATCTTGCCGCGGTTCGGCTCGCTTCAGGAGATCCGGCGGCGACGCACCGCGGAGGGCCTCAGCCGGCCCGACCTGGCCGCGATGATCGGGTACACCCGCAGTACGTCTCGCTTGCCGAACGCCCGCGCAAGGATCCGCCATCCGCTACCCCAGCGCCACCGCTACCGGCCACGCTGGTGCCGCTGCACCACATCTGGGGGAATCAACGCGACTCGGTGCCCTTCCCTCCTAACACGGCGGACTGCGACACGCGCCTGCCACGGGTCCACCAGCCGAGCTGCGTCGTTTGTCAATGTCCTGCCCTCTCCAGAGTCGGCCGTCACCTCGCGACTCGCCCAACGCATACCGTGACGGTAGTGAGTCACCGAGACTGAACCAAGAACGTTGCAGAAAGTTGCAGATTCCGGTGACCGCCCATCGCCGCCGACTGTCACAGTGCGGGCGGCAGACCCGCACGCAGTAGCTTTGGCGGATGCTGTGCCAGTTTCTGTACTCCGCACTGACTAAACGGTGGGACTTGACGGGAACAGCGGCGGAGGTCGAAGCTAGCCGAGTTGCAACAACCCGCAACGGCTCTGACAGGAGGCCAGTGATGCGCTTGACATTCCTGGGCAAGGAATCCCTCCCGGACCAGTCACCGACCCTGTTCGCCACTGACCGCGAGTCATATGTGGTGCAGGGGTGGATCGTCACCGATTCGGAGATCCTCGCCATGATCGTGATGTCCGGCGACGAAATGATAGTTGAAGTGCCGGCCGCGCTCATGGCCTACCTCGCCGAGGACGGCCTCAGCGGCGAGGTGGTGAACCTTGTCCCACCCATCGTGCACATCGCAGCAAACGGCAACTACATCATCAGGGGACGGCGGGTGACGGACCCTGAGGCGCTGGGGCAGATGACCATCCCCGATCATGAGACCTGTGTCGAACTATCGCGGTCTGCAATCGCGGCGCTCGTCGGAGTCTAGATGGACAGCATGACGTATGAAGAGTTTGCTGCGCTATTCACGTCATTCAGGCGGGAAGCGCTCCATCTGGAGATGCGGGACTCCTACGGCACGGCTGTCGAGATACCGCACCTTCGCAAGTGGGAGGCTGGCGAGCCGGACGACCTCGATTGGCTCCAGCCATGGTTTGACCTGATACATGCTGGAACGCAGGCCCGCAAAGTGTTCCGGCGCGCACGCATCGTGTCGGAGCCAATCTCCGACTACCAGAAGTGGGTACTGAAGGACACCCATTTTTTCGTTGAAGCCGGCGAGGATATCCGTTGGGTTCCGCGAAGCCGTGTATCCACGGTTGCGCTCCCGGGCAACGACTTCTGGTTGTTCGACGACGAGGTCGTGATCTTCCTGATCTTCGCCGCCAGCGGACTCGTGGTGGACCGCTACAGAACAACGGATCGCAGCGTGATCGAATTGTGTCGTACGTCGTTTGAGGAAGTGTGGAAATTATCCATCCCCCACAGTGAGTACCGGCCGAATTAGCGCAGCCAAGCAGGCCCGTGAGGCTCTTGGCGCCCGTCTTCGTGAGATCCGCAACGAAGCGGGTCTCACGGGACGAACATTGGCGGTCGGCATCGGATGCCATTACACGAAGATCAGCCGCATTGAAAACGGCGGTCAGGCACCCTCCCAGGAGAACATCAAGGCGTGGTGCCGCGTCTGCGGTACCGAAGAGCAGATCCCTGACCTGATCGCCACCGCCCGTACCATCGAGTCGATGTATGTGGAGTGGCAGCGGCAGACACGTACCGGCATGAAGCGACTCATGTTGTCTACGACGCCACGCTATGAGCGCACCAAGCTGTTCCGGATCTATGAGCACAACATCATTCCCGGCATCTTCCAGACCGCCGAGTACTCAGCGGCGATGCTGTCGTACTTTATTGATTTCTTGAATACCCCGAACGACCTCGACGCTGCCGTCGAGGCCCGGATGGAGCGGCAGCGCATCGTCTACTCCGGCGATCGTCGCTTCGTGATGGTGCTCGAAGAGCAAGCGATTCGGGCCCGCGTAGGGGATTTCGACACCATGTCCGGTCAGCTCGATCGCCTGCTCGGCCTGATGTCACTGCCGCGGGTCAGCTTCGGCATCATCCCAGCGGCGGCACCCCACAAGGTGTTCACGTCTGTTGGATTCTGGATCTATGACGACTCGATGGTCGGCGTCGAAACGCCCACGGCCTTTCTGGAAATCACCCAGCCACGCGAAGTCCGGCTCTACGCCACGATGTTCGAGCAGCTCCAGCAGTCAGCGGTGTACGGAGCCGAAGCCAGAGCGCTGGTGACCCGCACGATGGCCGACCTAGCCAGCGGTTGGGGCAATGGCAACTGATGCCACCATCAGCGAGGGTCAGGTGACGTCTGACCGGACGACCCGCAGTACGAGTATCTGCACATCTGCCCGGCAAGGATGAACGAGGTGTCGATGTCGACCAGCACGCCTGGGACGATCAAGAATCACGCTGCGTTCATCTGGTCGGTGGCCGACCTACTGCGTGGTGACTACAAGTAGTCCGAGTACGGCAAGATGATCCTGCCGCTCACCGTGATCCGGCGGCTGGACTGCGTGCTGGAGCCGACCAAGCCGAAGGTTCTCGCCGTACACCGGCAGTACGGCGACCGTGACGCGATCCTGCGGGCGGCCTCGGCGAGATCATGGTTAATTCGATGGGAGCCGCGGTGGCCCCGAACGTCAGTTCCTCCATTCACACCCTCGACGGAGCCGATGTCTGCCGCGTACACGTTCACGCCTCGGGATTTCCGGTCGACGCCAAGGTCGCGGTCGACAAGGACGGACAAATGATCAAAACGGCGTTTTTTGTGCGTGCCAGCAACGCCACGAGAGCACTCAACGACACAGAGAAGGCCCAAATACATCCTCGGTCGCTGGCTCACCAGATCCACTTCGCCGGAAAACAATCCTTAACACATGATCTGGCGCGCGGGCGTGCGTTGAGCTGCGCGCCATCGCCCGTCAGCCGAGCAGGAACAGCGTCAGGCTCGCGGCGGCCGACGCGCTTTCATGGTGTCCAGATGCCGGTGACGGGGGGCGTCGCTGCGGCTGCTCCGAGGGGGGGTAGCTGGTACATGTCCTCGATTGTTCGCAGGATGGTGTAGTGGCTGATGTGGTCGGCGACGTCGCCGGGCCGGACCATGGGGCCCGCGAACACGGTAGGGATGTGGTTGGCGGCGGTGTCGTCGTCCTCATCGAAGGTCACGATGAGGAGGCTGTTGTGGGTGCGCGCCCAGTCGAGGTAGGCGGGGAGGTGGTGCCGCGCCCAGGCGTCACCGGTGTCCACGGAACAGTCGTGCATGTCGTTGCACAGGTTGGGCATCACCACGGCGACAGTGGGCAGCGAAGCGAAGTCTGTGGGCAGCGCGGACAATGGCTGGTTCGCGCTGGTGGGGATATTGGCGAAGTCGACCCAGGGATTGTGTTTACGCGCATAGCGCCCATCTGATGACGCGCAGCCGGTGAAGCCGACACCCGGCAGACCTTCGGAGTAGCCGGCGAAACTGCGGTGGCTGTCGAACAGTTGGCGTGCCAGATTAGGTTGATCACCCAGTTGCTGGGGACAGGAGTCGTCGGTGACGCCGTGAGTTGAGCCCGACAGCAGGGCGATGTAGTTCGGTTGGCTGGGATGCTGCTCGCCGTGCGCATCGGTGAAGTTCGCCCCTGCGTGGGCGAGCGAGGTGAGATAAGGGACGCCCTCGGCGCCGATGACCTGCTGGTAGGCCGCATTCTCGAAGACGACGAGCAGGACGTGGTCGGGCTGAGGGACCGCGCCGGCCACGCTGGGCACAGGCGACCCACTGGGGGCCGCCGCGGGCTCGGTGGAACCCGAGCCGCACCCGCTCACCAGCAACGCGGCCATGAGTGCCGCCACCAGCGCACGGGCGCAGCGTGGTCGGTGCTGCTGCCAGCGGATCATCGCGACGCTCCTTCTCCGATTGTGCGCAACTTGTCCAGGTGCGCCAAGAGATCCGTCTTGTGGTCCGGGCCCGAAGAGGCTAGCCCAGACGCCACCGACGGCAGAAGACAGCGAACCGCTAGGGCAGACCACGGCACAACCGAAGCCCGCGACCTGCATCGCAAGGGAGCCTACTGCGGCACGGCCCGTCGCCGGATCAGCGATGAGTCATGACCCGTGTCCGGCCGTACCCGCAACGGGGCCGAGGTGATCGAATGGGTGACCGACATTCGAGATGCCGCAGCCGTCCAGGCTCTGGCGGCAGCAGCCAACGCGATGTCTGCTCAGCAGGTGGGGTTGATGGTCCGTGATGCGATCATCCAAATCCGGTTCTGGTCCTGCTCGGAGCATGTGCTCACCTGCCGCTGATGCGACGCGACACCCAAGAACTACTTGAAGCATTCCAGTACTACGGTATGTGCAGGTTCCGACCTGGAGGCAATACTACGGGGCGGTCAGTGATCTTAGCTGTTTTGGGCTTACCGGAGAAGACGTGCTATTGTAGCTCGCTGAGCGCTCGTTGGATCAACTCTCTGGTCGCTTTCCCGTATACCGCTGACTGCTGGAGCAAAGCAAACGCTTTGGCGTGTACGGCTATTTCTCGGGGTTGCGTGATGTCGAGTCCGGCTGAGATTCCCTCGGTTTGCACTCGGTCTTCGTCGAATATCCAGAAGCTTCCCTGGGCTAGGCAGTGGCGTTGACCCGAGGCGGGGATAATTCCGAGGCTTACTCGTGGTAGGGACATGACGGCAAGTATCCGATCGAGTTGTCCGAGCATCACATCGGTATCGCCGACCCGTGTGCGTAGGGTTTGTTCTTCGAGCACAAAGGCGAAGCGCCGCACTCCGGTGTAGAGGACCCGTTGGCGTTCCATGCGCGTGGCGACGGCTTCGTCTACGTCGCCCGACAGGTCGAGGAATGTGTTCCAGAATGTCAAAATGGCGGCGGCGTATTCGGCGGTGTGGAATAAGCCGGGTATGACGGTATTTTCGTAACCTCGAAATAGCTTTGTTCGTTCGTAGAGCGGAACGGATGAGATTTGTGAACGTGTCAGTCCGGCGCGCATGTGGCGCTGCCACTCGATGTACATCGACTCGATGACGCGCACCGTGGCGATGAGGTCTGGTATTTGGTCTTCGGCGGCGCAGGCGCGACACCACGCCCGGATGTCATGTTCGCTCGGAGCCTGCGTGCCGTGTTCGAGTTTACTGATCTTCGTGAAGTGCCACTCACACGCAGCAGCAAGCGCCCGCCCTGTCAAGTTCGCTGCGGTGCGAATCGCTCGAAGGCGGGCTCCGAGCGCCTGACGAGCCTGCTTCACAGGTGTGGTGGACACCTTCAGGAGGGCATGTACTTGTCGTGTGGAATAGCAATCTTCCACGCCTCCTCGAAGGCCGCCGCACACGCGCCAACTATCTCCGGGTCGGTTGTCACCTGATGGTCAAGGACATGCCCGTCACCGGAGAAGTAAGTGAACGCCACCGTCTGGCGATCGAACATCCAAAAGTCGTTGCCGGGCAGCAGGAGCGTGGAGGCGTTACGCCGAGGCAGCCATCGAACATCTTCACCAGCACGAACAAGCTGCGCCGCGTCCAGCCACTCAAACCGAATGTAGTCGGAGACCGGTTCGGAAATGATGCGCAGCCTGCGCAGCGTTTTGCCCGCCTTGTTATTGCGCTGCATCAGTTCAAACCACGGCCGCCACCACTCGGCTTCCGACTCAGGGTCTAACGTCTCGCCGCGAAGCCAGGTTTGGAATCTGTCTTTCTCGATGTTCGTGGCGTACACGTCGCGCATCTCGAGATGCACGGCTTCACGCCGAAACGTCGTGAGGAACTTGTCTCGCTTTTCCTCCGCGATCGGCTCCAAGGCTCACTCTCCAGCCAACAATGGGACGATGGACGACTTCTTAACCTGCACGCAGGTCTCATGGTCCGGGATGCTCATCTGGCTCAGCGCTTCGGTGTCGGTGACTTGCTTGCCTTGGATGATGTAGTTACCGCCCGGCGTCACACCCACGATGGGCGCCACGACGTTGGTCACCGCACCGTCGAGACCGTCGGATGCGAGGTGGTCAAGCAGGGCTGCTGGCACCTCCACGATGGTTTCGTCGTCGGGAACGGTGAGCCGGTCCAGGGTGGCAGCGTTGGTGACGATCCATCCCTGAACCACGTAGGAATCTTGGTCGGTTGCATACAGGGTCGGCGAGTTGGTCGGCGTTGAGTCCTTACCGAGGAACTTTAGCTTCATGGTTCTTTCCCGTCTCAAGACTTGCTGGACGTTGCACGAACACAGACCAGCATCGGTGGAAGCGAGCAACGCGTCAAGTTTTTACCTTCCGTGAGCATAAGTTGCCACCGAGGAGGTAGAGAACCTGGGTGAAGCACGCGACGGTGAGCGATCTCAGGTCCGCTCCCGTCTCCGCCCAGCTTCAGGAAGCCCTGAGCCGCTCGCTGCCGGTCCCTCTTCGAGCAACCTGGCGCAACATCTTCCGGGTGGCTGAGCTTGCCCTTAGCGTCACTACGCATGACGACTACCACGGATGGTCACCGCCGACCCGAGACGGGCACCGCGACGGGTGTGACGGCTATCGTCTCTGTCGGTTACCCATCGTCAACTCCGCATGGTCCGGCAACCGACAGCGCCACACAGCGAGGGGGCGCTGTGAGCGATCCATTCGTCGACGCTTACCAGCGGCTCAAGACGTACGTCACGCAAGGCCATACGAAAGAGGAGGTGACTGAGTTCGCGCAGCAACTGAATCGCGAACTGCCGCAAGACAATGACATCGCAACAGCGATGATCAAGGTTCGGGCGATCGGAGCGGTTGTCCGCGATCTGAACGGAGAAACAGATGAGTAAGGCGGAACTGTACGCACGTAACATCAGTGGTGCGGTTTGGCGCAAGAGCAGTCGCAGCGAGGTCGACATGAACGAATGCGTCGAGGTCGCGTTCCTCGACGATGGGGCCGTGGCACTGCGCGATTCCATTTCGCGGCACCGGCCGGAACTGCGTTTCACCGCTGAGGAGTGGTCAGCGTTCACCGCTGGAGTCCGCGGCGGCGAGTTCGACAGCTAGGACCCTTGGGCCGGACAAAATGCCCTCACCGGGCGGCCAGATCTCCGGGATGGCAGCGCCGCCCCTCGGCCGGGTCGTCGTCCGATCGATGCCTGACCGTCACGCCACCGATCTCGGGATCAGCTCGACGGTGACTGTTACGTAGCACCGGTCTCTGACGTTTGATAGAGGCATGGACGACCGCGACCACAACACTCAGGCCGACAACGACAATCTCCCGGCCGTCGTCGACCCGCAACCCGTGATCCCCGCGCCTCTAGCGCAGCAGCCACCAACACGATGGCACTCCAGCACGCTGCCTGACCGGCTGCGCCGTGCCAGTAGACATCCCGCAGTAGCCGGCTCCCTAGTCACCGCCGCTGCGCTGTTACTTCACGTCGGTCTGCGACGGACGTTGCCAGCACCTGGGCAACTCGCGCGGCTTGCCGGATCCGCCATCACTCCGACGCCCTCCGCGGGGATCACTGGTGAGTCGTGGGTGATGTTCACTCGCACCGTCGTAGTGCAGACGTGGACCGTGCGCGGTCCCCAACTCTGAGGCCGTCCTGTCCCGCGCATGACATATCCCCTAATCTGCTGATATGGGGCCAAGTCGGTCGGAAATCCTCAGTGCTGCACCTCCGATGTTCCAGTCGCGGCTGTTGAACTCGCTGATCCGCACCCACCCTGTCGTGCCGCTGGTGCTTTATGGGCCGGTGATCCTGACGCTGGCAGTGTGCGGTGTGCAACGGGCTGGCCTCCTCGTCGCGATCGCGCTGATGGCCGCGGGCTACCTCACTTGGACCCTGGCGGAGTACTGGGTGCATCGTGCGGTGTTTCATTTCCAGCCGCGCGGCCCGCGGAGCGAATCGATTGTGTGGGCTATTCACGGAGTGCATCACGACTACCCCAACGACCCGCGGCGGATCGTTGCGTCGCCAGTGGCGAGCGTTCCGATCGGTGCCGCAGCGGCGGCCCTGTGCTGGCTGCTGTTGCCAGGGGCCTGGTGGCTGCCGTTCGCGGCCGGCTGGGGTGGCGGGTACCTCGCCTATGACCTGCTGCACGCGTATCTGCATGTCGGCCGGCCGAGGACGGCGCTGGTCCGCTGGCTGCGGGCGCGGCATCTGCGGCACCACTTCGCGGACGCCCGAGGAGACTTCGGGGTGAGCGCGCCGTATTGGGATTACGTCTTCCGCACCTCACTACCCGGTCGCCTGCCACGCCGTGAGGCCCGACCGCTACATGGACCGTGATCCGTAGCCGCATCGATCCAAACTCAGGACTGGCCGTAGACCGGGATTGCTGCGCCGCTGATCGGCCAGGCATCGTCGCTACACAAGAACGCGATGACCTTTGCGATCGCTGTGGTCGGCACGGCCCGTCGCGCGAGGTCCTCCGACATCCAACTCCGGTTCGCCGGGGTGTCGATGACCGACGGCAGGACGGCGTTCACCCGCACCCCGGCAGGGCGCAGCTCCTCGGCGAGCAACTCGGTCAGGCGCACGACCGCCGCCTTGCTCGTCGCGTACGCGATCGAGGCCGCCCCACTCACCGCCGCCTTCGAGCCGACCGTGACGATCGAACCACCCCCGGCCGCCGCTAATCGCGACGCGGCCGCTTGGCATGACCACAACGTGGCGACGAAGTTCGACTGCAGCATCGCCTCCAGCACCCCCGGCTCGACGTCGGGGAGCTGACCGCCGACGAAACCACCAGCCACCGCAACCATCGCCGACGGCTCGGCGACTTCATCCACCCGCCGCCAGACCGCAGCCACCGCGGCCCGGTCGGCCAGATCCACCGCGAACGGGATCACCACCCGGTCGGCGGCATCCTGACCCAGCGCTTCAAGTTGCTCCCCCGCCCGATCAAGGGCGATCACCACTCTGCCCTGTCCGAGGAACTCCGCCACTACCGCACGCCCGAGAGCTCCCGCCGCCCCGGTCACCACCACCGCAGCATTCGACATCCCTGTCCACCCGATCTCGTTCCGCCACCCCAGTGCCGACCAGCATGACCTGGCGGCGGCCGATCGGCTACTGCAGGACCAGCCGAAGCTGTTGCGTTAGGCGCGGGCAGTCAGCGCACGGGCAGCCATGGCTTTTCAGCCCCGCCAAGTGCTTCGCGCGATGAGGTGCGCTAGGGCTCGCCAGCCGAGGAGGAACACCGCCAGGCTCGCAGCGGCGACAACCACAAACGTCAGCGGCAGCCGATGGGTGAAGGCGGTGCGTACACCGAGACCGACAACAACGACGCCGACCCAGACCGCCACCCCGACGGGCAGCCGCAGCGGGGCGCGCCAGGCCCGGCCGACCAGCCATCCGATCACCAACCCGAGTAGGAATGGCGCTGCGGTGGTCAATACTCCGAACGCATCGATCCCCTCGGCATGCGAGCTTCGCCCCACGGCGGAGAACACCAGCACCGCGAGCAGATCGGCGCTAGCAGCGAGCGTCACCGTCGCTGGGCGGACGGCCTGCGTAGTGGTCACACCGGCAGCTTATTGCGGCGCCTCAGGTTTCCACGGTTTAGCCGGGACGACGGTGAATCCATCAGGGGCGGACCCGTCAGGGGCGGACGTGGCCGCCGGAGGCGGCGGGGGTGCCTCGGAGGCGGGACGGCTCGTGGTGCGCGGCGCGGAGCCCGCGGCGCGTCCCTGGCTGCTGCCGCTCGTCGATCGGTGCAGTGGTGGGTTCGGTATGAGTCCAGCGGGCGGCGGTGCGGCCGGAGCCGCGGAAGGTTCGGGATCGCCGGATGCTTCCGGAGGCGCCGGGGCGGCAGGTGCCGCCGGAGGGGCCGAGGGAGTAGGAAGCGGGGTGTCGGCAGTCACCGGGGGCGCGGCCGCCGGGGCGCTGGGCAGCACAGGCTGTACCCGGGGGGCCGTCGTCGGGGGCGCTGTGATCTGCCCCGTCCGGTTCGACGATCCCCCAGCAAGGAAGTACGCCACCGCGGCTCCGGCCAGTCCCAGCACGACGACTGCCAACACTGCGATCCCGATGATCTGCTTGGATCGGGACTGCGGCGCCGGACTCTGGAACTCCTCAGGGCCCAGGTGTAGCCAGTCGCTCTTCGCTTCGGCGATGGGCGGCGGCTCCAACTCGGCCCAGGGCGGCGTCGAGCTTTCGCGGGCCTCGTCGGGGGACGGGTCGCGAAGGGCGGTGTCGCGCCTGACCGCGCCAATGACCTGCGTCGACGCCTCCTGGGTCGAGGTCTCCCAACGAAACGCCGGCGGAAACGGACTGGCCGGCTCGGAAGCACCGTCTGCAGGCGACTCGTTCGGCATTACCCAGTCACTCCCTTAAACTCTTCGGCTTCCCCGGAGGCCATCCTGATCTCGGTCGGTGTCTGCGCCGTCGGCGCGCCCGCAGGCTTGGGCCGCGTGCGGAGGGTGCGCAAGCGCGGTCATGCTAGCGGGGCCCACGCCCTGGCGGAGCCCGCCTCCCTGACTGCTCGAGCGACACGCCGTCGATGGTCACTGTCAGCCACCGCCTGCGATGCATATCCTTCGGGCTCGGGGCCGCATTATTCGGCTCTGATTCACTCCCGGGGGAAGATCTGATGGCCAAGCGCCAGCCGAGGTGGGTAGGTCGAGCAACGGTGTTGCTGGCGGGGGTGGTCGGGGTGGTCGCTGTCCCCTGTCCCGCGGCCGCCAGCCAACCCGCGGGCGTGGGGGACTACGTCGCCTTGGGCGACTCCTACTCCTCCGGGGTGGGTACTGGCGTCTACGACCCGACCAGCGGGGCCTGTGCCCGCAGCCCATTGTCATACCCGCCACAGTGGGTTGTGGAGCACCACCCGGCTAGTTTCAGATTCGCCGCCTGCTCCGGGGCCACCACCGCCGATGTGCTCGCCAGCCAGATTTCGGCTCTGCAGCCCGGCACTGACCTCGTGACGATCACCATCGGCGGCAACGATGCGGGATTCGGTCCCGTGCTGCAGACCTGCACGACCGCCGAAAGCGATGGCACGTGCTTCGCCGCGGTCGACGCCGCGGAGGGCTTCGAGCGGTCCGTGTTGCGGGGCCGGCTGAGTCGTACCTACACCGCGATCCGCCAGGCCGCGCCGCGTGCCCAGGTGGTCGTGCTCGGGTATCCACGGCTGTTCGATCTCGCGCCGACATGCGCTGACCCGCAGGTGCCGAACGTGGCCCGGCGCACCAAGCTCAACGAGGGCGCCGACGTGCTCGATGGCGTCATCCAGTCCGTGAGCCAGCGGTTCGGGTTCTACCTCGGCGATGTGCGAGGCCAGTTCGCCGGCCATGGGGTCTGCTCGGCCGACCCGTGGATCAACGGCCCGAGCGTGCCCACCGCTGTCGGGCCGTATCACCCCAATGAGACGGGCTACCGCGACGGCTACCTAGCCGCGCTGGACGTGGTCACCGCACAGAGGCCCGCAACGGCCTGAGCCAGACCGCAGCCTGTGCGGCGACCAGGTGACGCGGGCACCCTGCCCCGCCGGCGGTGAAGATTCCAGAAAGCTCGCCGGCGTGACGGGATACTCGCGTGCGCCCCTGCTTCAGCGTCAGGCCAAGACCCGGCGAGCCACGAAGGTCGGCATGCCCGGCCGGAGAATCACCCGATGAGCGGGAGGCCGCTCGGGACGACGCCAGCAGGAACGATGCCATCTGTCGGGCCTGGGTTGGGCTTGGAGGCAGCGGGAGGGCTGCTGGGGTCGGTGGCGGCTCCCGGCTGCTCGGTGCCCGTTCCTTGGGCTCCTTGGGCGTCGCCGCCCGGAGCGTCCTGCTGGGCCGCCATCGCTGAGCCAGTGCCGATCATCTCCAAGCCTGCGACGCCAGAGGCCGTCATCAGTAGGAGGGACAAGGCCGCCGCCCTGATCGCCTTACGCACCGCGCTGCGCTTCATAGTAACTCCTTGTAGTCAGTTGACCCGGCTTGGTCACCGCGGTTGATATCATGCCCGGCCGAGCGGCGCCCTTTCGGGGGTCTTCTGGGTCTGACACGGAGGCGCACCCAGCATGCCGGGTGAGCACCGTAAGCGATCATCACCGGCCACCTGTTGGGGGCCCGCATGAGTCGGCCGTAAGGTACACCGACGCGCGCATCAACTCTTCAGCGGCACATTCATCACCACCGCCGCAGCGACTTCCTTAACTGCCTCGCACGAGTGCTGCGGATTGTTGTTGAACTCCCTCGACTCGTAATTGATTGAGACACTCTGCCTGTTCGCCAGTTTGATATCAACAGCACAGCTGGGCGAGTCCGCAGCTGGTCGTGACACGAGCGCGGGATAGCCGAGGATGTCGGTGAGCTCGAAGGACGGGCGGTCCCGACTCTGGTTATATTCGGCTTCCAAGGTTGGGTTGTTGGTGAAGACGGTGATGGAAACCCGCCGCACCGTGTATAGCTCAGGCGTGGTATGAGCCCAGTCGCAGTACACCGTCCCGAAAAGACCCTCCGATGGTGTCGGCGGCAGATCGAGACCGAATTTTTTCGCCTCTTCGGACGTCAGTAGGTCGCAGGTGCGGTGGGCCACGGCGGCGACATCGCGTGGGTTGTGCACC
>DASUII010000429.1:0-21560 GCA_036279835.1 Pseudonocardiaceae bacterium | reverse complement strand
GACAGACACCCCACACACTGCAGAACCCCGTCACGAGCTGCAGGTGGGGCCAACACTCATCGGTAAACCACGCCCCCAAGATCGCTAAGTGGGGCCAAAACTCACCCACAGATGGGGCCAAAACTCACCCTTGAAGCCACGCAGGTTCGAATCCTGCCGGGGGCACCACATTTGACCAGGACAAAGCGGCTCTGAGCTGCACAAACGCTAGCAAATGCCGATCTTGTGTTCTGCCACTGTCTGTCGCCGTCGGGCCCCATCTGCCAGCGTTCGCGAAACCATTGCGAAACGAGAGGACGGTCCCGGAGGCGTCCCCAGGGCCGTCCATCCCAAGTCCGCGTCCGTGAATCCACGGCTGGCGCGGGGACCGTGCGACGGACGTGGTCGGCTCGCACGTGGTGCTCGTGGCGTCACAGCCATTGAGCGACCCCACCGTGCCCGGAACATGTGCCCTGGTGATGCTGGCTGAAGCTGTACTCACCGTCGACGCACTTGGCTGTCGCGCCAGAAGGTGGCGCTGCGGCCACCGTTGGACGGGGCACGCAGGCACCGGAAGAGTTGACGTAATGGGTGCCCTCGTCGCATGACGCGCCCCCGACCGGACCCGCTGGCGGAGGAGGTGGCGCGGCGGCCGGTGCTGGGAAGCGGGCTGGTGGCGTGGCGGCTACCGGGGCCCTGGCGGGAGTTGGGGCAACTGCTACCGGCGCCTTGGCGACTGCGGACGCCGCCGCCGGGGCTGGCTCAGTAGCCAGTGACTCCTCGGCGGGTGCGGCAGCGGGGACAGGAGACGAGGCGATGGCTGCGGGTGATTGCTGGAGTGCCGGTGTACTCGCCCGGTTTGTTGGCGGCGGGGAAGTCCCGTCGTGGGAACTGGTCGTGAGCGGCGGCGAAGTGGCGACTCCGACGCTGAGGGCCACGATTAAGAAGACGGGTGCCAGTACGAGCGCGGCGACGGAGCGGCAACGGTTAGTGGCAGTGCCCCTGCGGACGCGCCGAAACGACACAATCGCCGGGATTATCGCGAAGAAGCACAGCAGGAACCCGAACGCCGCCGCGGCTGGGATAACCGCGAGCAGTGCACCGAGGACGGCGACAACGAACGTCACCGCACCCAGGCCATTGCGCGGGGATGGTGACTGGTCGGCATTCATCGGATGTATCCCTTTCTCGTTGTTACCCGACCCCTTGTCGACCACGTGTGAGCCGGTGTTACAGCGACGCGTCGAGGACCCAAGATCAAGAAAGGCCGACACGCCGCCGAACTGCAACGGCAATCCTGCGCGTCGCTGGGCAGGCCCTGGTACCGCAAACCACGCCCTCGCCGGGCGGGCAGGTCTCCGGGATGGCCACAGACGACAACTACTGCGGCTGGGGTGGGTAGGCAGGGTGTGGCACCCCATCGACCTCCCAGAGGGCTATCACACGAGCCGCAGCGAGCAAGATCGTCGGTAACTACGTTGAGCGCTACTCGGCGAACGCATCCTCGGCCACCTTGTTGACCTTCCCTCGGTCGCCCTCGACGCACTTCGCGTAGACCTTGAGCAGCACGTCCACTGAGTGGCCGGCTCGCTGGGCAACCTCGGGCGCCGGGACACCTCGGTTGAGCCACAGCGACACTGCCGCGTGCCGCAGGTCGTACGGGCGACCGGCAAGCGTTGACGCCACCTGCGCGGGTGTCAACGCGTACGTCCGTGCCTGCGCCCACACCCGGTAGTAGGTGGATGACCCGACCACGCCGCCGTTCGGTGAGCGGAACAGTCGACCATCCGGGCCCGTGCCGTAGGTGGCCAGGTGTTCCCGCAGGATGTCGACTAGCACGGGTGGAATCGGCACGATGCGCACGTCTTTGGCGCCCCGGTGTTTTAGGCCTCGCCGGTCGTGCACCTCTCCGGAGTTTGTCCACCGCTTCCCCGCCGCAGGCCGGGACTCACCGAGCGCCAGCTCGCCCCAGCCCTCCACCGGCAGCGTGCAGTCTTGCTCTCGAAGCGCCAGCCCTTCGGCCGGTCGAGCCGCCGCGTAGTACCCGATCGCGAAGAAGGCAGTGAGATGCGCACCTCGGTCTCGGTTGCGCTGGCCGACGTAGGTCACTGCCGTCAGCAGTCGCCTGACTTGGGCCGGGTTGGCCACCACGCGCGGATCTACCTCCTCTGAGATTTTGGGAGTGGTCCGCTTGACTTTGGTCATCGGGTTGTCCGGCAGCAGCTCTCGCTCCACTGCATAGGACAGCATGTTGAACAGGACCGCGCGCTTCCGCCGGTACACCGTGGCTGCCGCGCTCTTGCCGTCCAGCCTCGTCGCCAAGGCGTCCAACATGTCCCGCATCGCCACCACGTCGGTCAGGTCGTACAGCGGACGCGACTGCCGAAAGATCCAGGTGACGACCTCCCGATCTTCTGGCGTCAACTCATCGTCTCGCCGCCCGTAGGCCAGCTCCATGCCTTTGGGATCGATGCCCGACACTCGCACCAGCCCGTCGCGGATGGCCGGGGCGATGGAGACCAGCGGGCACCACATCACCGAGTTCTTGCCCGCCCCGTGGAGCCGGCTACCAGGGTGTGCCCACCGGCCAGCGGGACATGCCAGTCCTGGCCGTACTCGGTACGCCCGGACCACACTCGCCCCAGATCCACCGCCGCCCCATCGACGTTAGCCAGCCCTGTCAGATCGGGGCAGGCCACGGGCTCGGTGAGCAGGTTGCGGCGCTGAAAATCGATCGAGACGACGTTGGGTGTCAGTTCGCGGACCTGGCACCGAGCCACCCCCCGGGCCGAGGCCAACGCCCGCGCGGCCTCATCGAGATCTTCCGGCTTCTGGCCAGGCACCAGCCGAATGCGGACCTCATCCCACGATGCACCGGACCGCACGCCGAGGACCTTCGGTAGCTCCTGCGCCGGACGCCGGTCGCGGCCAATGTTGCGCATGAGGGGACTAAGGGCCCGCGATGTTTTAGATCATTTGGGGTCGGGCGTGTCGGGTTGGGCGCAAAGTGTGTAGTTCCACTCGCCGTGGAAGGTGTGGCGGACGAGGGTGCCGTTGGCGTGGAGGGCTTTCATCTCTTGGTCTGGGATCTTGATGCCCTTGGGGTAGGTGGCCTCGTCGAGTTCGGCGTGGACGCGCAGGCCTGTGCGGGTGGTGGTGGCTCCGATGGTCTCGACGATCACTTCGTGGCTGGTCAGGGGCCGGCCGCGCCAGTTCATTGAGATGTGGGAGAACAGCCGGTGTTCGATCTTGTTCCATTTGGAGGTGCCCGGTGGTAGGTGGCAGACGGTGATCGCCAGGCCGGTGCGGGCGGCCAGCGCCGCGAGCTCGGTTTTCCACAGCCGGGTCCGGTAGCCATTGGACCCGCCGCCGTCGGCGGTGATGAGCAGCTTGGCCGCGTCCGGGTAGGCGGCCCGGCCCATGGCGTCCCACCATCGTGCGATGGTGGCCACCGCGAAGGCCGCGGTGTCGTGGTCGGTCCCGACGCCGACCCACCCGGTGTTCGCGGCGAGGTCATAAACCCCGTAGGGGATCGCTTTGCCGAGTTCGTCGTCGATGAAGTCATAGACATCGACCTGGGTGGGCTCCCCGTGCGGATGCTACTCTCGGCCGCCGTTTTTGTACTCTCCGACGAGTTCCTTTTTCTTAGTGTCGACGCTGATCACCGGGCAGCCCTCGTCCTGGTGGGCCTTGACCTGCTCGTTGAGATAGCTGAACTGGGCGTCGCGGTCGGGATGCTGACGCCCCTCGGAGTTCTTGGCGTTGGCTTGCAGGCTGTACCCCAACGCCTTGAGCAACCGGCGCACCACGAACTCACTGACCTGGTGCCCGGCCTGCCGTAACGCCTCGGCCAACGCGCGGGTCGACTTACAGGTCCACCGCAACGGCGACATCGGATCCCCACGACTATCAGGATCGACCAACCCCTCCAACGCCGCGACCAGCCCCGGATCATGAGCCTCGGCGCGCTTGCGCCCGCCCCCAGGCCGGCGCGAGACACCCACCGGCGGCGGTGCCGGATCGTCGAGCTCCGCGCGACCCCGCCGCACCGTATCCGCAGCCACCCCCACCGCCTGGGCGACCACCACCGGCCCGTCCGAACCCAACTCCCGCGCCTCGGCACCCAACCACAACCGTCGCTGCCGCTCAGTCAGATGCGGCCGCAACACCTCGTAACGACGAGCCAACGACTCCACCGCGACGGACATAGCACGAACCGTACTGTCCACGCAGCCGAAACAGAGGTTATTTCATCGCAAGCCCTAACCGTCACCACGATGGGCGGAGCACCCTGCTTGATGCCAAGGCCGCAGGCGTGCAGCCACTCGGGCAGCTTCGGTGCATACACCGTCCACCGCAGCCACCAGGCCCGCAGATGCCGACCCGCCCATGCATCGAATGACATCAGGTCGACCAGTCGCCACACCGACAACCCCACCGTGACCACGGCCTCGGTGGTGGCCAGCGAGGCCCAGCCCCAGCAGTGCCACCACGCCAGGACCGCCACCACGGCAAGGCTCGTGCGCCAGTGAATGACCACCTGACGCAAAGCCCACAGCACGGCCTTGGTCATCAGCCACACCGCGAGGAACACCACCGCAGCGGCCGCCAGCGCCTCGGCGACCTTCACCAGTGTCTTGCCGACCTTGGCCAGCACCCACACCACGACTCCCTGGACGCCACCACCGGCGATCAACGCGGCGATCATGTGGACGTCCATCACCGATCACCGCCAAAGGTGACAAGGGTGATCGACACGACGAAGACCAACGGCGATGCAGCCACACACTGGTCGCAGACCCCCTGAACGGGGGCGATGACACGTATCCATCGCGAGCACGTGCGCGGCTGTTCGTTGCGATTCTCATTGTGACCGGGTAGGGGGCTTGCGCCCGGCCCGGTAGACTTGCGTATCCTCACTACTGTTCACTCCTGACTGGGTGGACAGCGCAGAAGCGGACAAGGTTGGTAGCCAGGAATCCGCTTCTGCGCGTACGTCTCTATTGCGTTTTATGAGGGCAGGCGAAATCGACGCACCACCTGGGTGCGTTTAGCTCTCTTCGGAACCTTCTTCGTGGTCTCTGTTATTGCAGGCTGCGGCAGCTACCGCACACCGGATCAAAACCCGCCGGGAGGAACGAATAGCTTCCGCACCGGCGGCAGATCCGCCACGTCAGGCCAACCCGCCACCTGCGTGCCCGTCGCCGCGCGGCTCGCGCAGCCCACCACCTACCCCAGCCCATCACCTCCTTTCCGCACTTTCGACAGCGTCGTCACTTCTCTGCGCCCGTCCAGCCCGCGTGCACTGACCGGTTCCCTTCGGCGGTGCCAGCACGACGACGTCGGTCGCGGCGCAGGTCTGCCATATCCCGTTGTCGAGCTGCACCGGGAACAGGCCTAACAGACCGGGTGAATGCGCGGGCTGATACCGCATCACGGTCCCCTTCAATCGGGCTCCGCAGCCAAGCTGCACTCTCGTACCCGGCGCCAATCCCGGCGTCGCGGCCCTGCGTCCCACCGCCACACCCGCAATTCCGGCCGATCGGATACTGACCACCCCCAGTCACTCCTGCGGTTCCCGCGCGAATTGACAACAACGCCCACCAAGCGGCCCCGATCGCGGCGGATTCAGATCGGCCAGCGACGGTTCTGGCAAGTCAGGACTGCTCATGCCGCAGCCCTCCCGCTCGACTCCGCCGCCGACCTGCCTACCGCAGGCTTGCCCCCTGCGATCACACCGGCCGAGGCACCACCGGGCGCCGTCATCCCGGTGGCTCGGATGGTCCACGTAATCCACTTAGCCTGCCCGGACGTCTCCGCACGCGGTGCCACCGTCATGCCCTGCAACACCACCGGCCGAAACGGCAACCCTGCAATCGCCTCCGGTGGAACCGGCTGATGCGCACACGCGAACTCCACCGGGAACGACTTCTCCCGTTCCTTCTCCGCTGACGGGTCGGCGAACGTGCCCTTGTACAGCGGCAAACCGGTCGCCTCATCGATCCGTGGCCGCACCGGCCTGTTGCGTGCCCGATCCTCCTGCGACTGGTACTCCATCACCGGTGCAATCTCACCCACGAGGAACAAACCCTGGGGAAACCACTCGTCGAAGTCGGCCTTCAACCTGACATTCTTCGGAGCTGCCATGGTTATCATCACCTTCTAGTAGGTTCCCGTGATGCGCTGTCATCTCATCTGCTGCCTGCATCAGCATTTCACCAACCGTCCGAGCCTCGTTAGCGCTGAACTTGAGACCGCGGAGGCCGGGTATTGCAAGCACAAGTTGATTCCCTTCCGGGAATACCCAGATGTATCGCTCCGCGCCCTCATCCACTATTCCTTTGCCAGCAGACTTAGCCTCGACTGCTTGCGAACGCCGCGCTCGTGTTGTCATCCCTTGGTCCTCTCACCAGTCCGTCCCCCTTCGTGTCGTGGGCCTCGTGGGACGCCCATACAGTGCCCTCGACCGACCGAATCGCCAACCAACAGAGCGCATATGCGCCGCCACCAGACCTGCGGATATGTGTCGGGCGCATACGTGCACGTCAAAGGTCCGCCGTGGGCTACACTCCGCGCATATGCTGGACAGGACGGAAGTACCGATGGGCGATCACCACACACGCCATTGCACGTCGTGCACTGCCGCATTGGCAGCGGACAACAGCGCTGAGCTATGCGGGTCGTGTGCGGTAGCCGCTCAGGCTGCGCCGGATGTGGCCCCGGTGCTATCCGCCGACTTCTGGGAACAACCCGAAATCAGGTCAGTCCTGCTCAGCCAGAATTCGGTCGCTTCCTCCGCACGTACCGGACGGTTCAACAGCCACAGGTCAAGCAGACCCAGCTCGCGCACTGGCTCGGCATCACTCAGGGCCAGCTCAGCCGGATCGAGCGATCTTCCACACCCGTCGGAGACCTCCACAAACTGGACACCTGGGCGCGCGTGTTGCATGTCCCGCCAGATCAACTGTGGTTCAGGCCGTCACCCGCTCTGCCCGACCCAAGCGAAGCGGCGCCCAACCGAGCTACCGTGGAGGAGCCACAGCACAACGAAGGGAGCGACGTGCGCCGACGAGACCTGTTGAAGGTCGCCGGCGTCGCAGCCGCTGCCGCCGGTGCTGGTCTTCTCTCCGAAACCCCGTGGCAGCGGCTGATCGACTCGGTAGACAAGGGGCGACCTGTCGACACCGCAACCGTTCAACTCATGCAAGATCGAACAGCTGATCTTTTCCACACTGAGGAGACTGTTCCGGCTCGCCAGTTGCTCGAATCGATTGCACAGCACCGGAACATGCTTAAGTCTCTGCTCGCCAATGCGCGAGTCGATTCGATTCGAAACGATCTCGCAATCGCAATGGGCGAGACCGACGTCCTGACAGGTTGGCTTCTGTTCGATCTCGGGCGAGGAAACGACGCTGCCAACGCGTGGCGCTCGACTTTGAAGATCGCCAAAGATACAGCAGACGGTGCGCTAGCCGCGTGCGCACTCGGCTATTGGAGCTACCTGGCCACATCACGAAACGACACGACCCCCGCAGTACGCCTGTTAGAGCAGGCAAGAGAATACGTGCCTGGCTCATCAGCGCCTGCCACCCGTTCATGGCTTTCAGCGCGCGAGGCGGAAGAGCTAGCGCGCTTAGGCGACGAAACCGGAGCACTGCGTGCCGTCGAACGCGCATTCACCGCCTACGATTTCGCACGGCCACGCGCCGAGCGGCCGTGGACCGCGTTCTTCGGCGCAAGTAGGCTCGGGAGCATGACGGTATCGGCATACACGACCTTGCGTCACCGGGAAGCTACCGCCGCAGCCGACTCATTACTGACGTCCCTGTCCCCAATGGAGAACAAAGTTCGGGCGATTGTACTTTCCGATCTAACGATCAACGCCGCGCAGACCAACGATTACGACCGAGCTACCGCGCTGATTTCAGACGCCCTTGAGCTGACAACGCGGACCGAGACCACCCTCGCTAAACAGCGACTCTTGGCGCTCGCCGCCACGCTCACACCCGCGAACAACCAAGGCCCCACCGGCGTCCTGCGTGACCAGATCATGTCAACTCTCCGCCGGTAGCGCTCCACGCTACTCAGGCAGGTCGGGTCTCGTCGGTAACCCACGACAAGTACTCGTCACTGCCGCCGACAATCGGTAGCGCCACGACTTCCGGTGTGTCGTAGCTATGATTCTTCTTAATGTATTCAGTGAGCGCGTCGAGCCTATCTGCGCTGGTCTTTACCCAACACTGCCACTCCTGATCATCCTGGACGCCACCCTCCCACCGATAGATGCTCCGGATCGGCCCCACAATCTGGACGCACGCCCCAAGACGTCCCTCAACGATCCCCCGGCCAAGTTCCTCGGCGGCCTCTGCACTGTCAGTCGTCGTGATCACCGCGCAGTGTGACTCAGCCACATGTCCTCCCAACCCCGCACGCCGTTGCGCTCGTGAGCGTATCTAGTTCGGCCACGCCATGCCCTGTGCATCTTGTCTCGCTCGTCGTCGTTGCGCACGTCGGCCGGCTTCCGTCGTGTCTTCCGCCACGTCTTCCGATGCCGCAAGGCCAAGCCGCTTGCGCGGTCGGCTACGCAGAGCGTTGCCCCATCAGGTAGGGCGGGCGATGCCTGCGCCGCAGGGAGACGCCCCACGCTACGAGCAGGCGACAGACTACGACTCAGCGTCACTGCCGAGCAGGCGATCGTCCAGCTCAACTTGGCTCTCGCGCAATTACAGAACGCCTGCCAGCGCCACCGACAGAACAATATCGAGTTCGCGGGACAGCACAGCCTACTTCGGCAAGAACCAGCACGTATCGGGCAGGAAGGTTGCCCTCATGGCCAGAAGGTCTGACACATCGCGCCTTAAAGGGCCGTTGATCGATCGTTTCGTCTCGCGGCCGCGAGACCGAAACCTGGTTGATGGGCGCCATTAAGGCGCATCGAGCGTGAGTGCGAGGGCGGCTGAGATTGGTCCGCTTCGACGGTTGAATATGTAGTTCAAGCCGCCGTCGTTGGGGCTGTTGGCGATGTAGCCGGTCTCGCACTCGAGGAGCAGGTTGACGACGTAATGCTCTAGCCGCCAGCCGGCGTGATGTTGTGGATCGTTGAACGGCATGGGTAACCATGATCGGAGGTCGCCGTAAGCTGGACTGCTGCCAGCCGGTTTACCGTCGAGAACGGTGCGAAGCTGCCCGGCGGGCACGACGCGGCAACCGACGTCGCACGAAGGAGATGTCTGTGGCCGATCGGGCGATATCGGCAGTACCGAGGCCGATGGGATCTGTACGGGATTGTAAAGCAGGTAGTAGACCGGTATCTTGCGATGATTCTCGTAGTCAGTGATGGCTATCCGCAACCGGTTGATGCTGGCGTTGGCCTATGATGCGGCGCTGCGCCGTGAGGAGCTGTGCTCGCTGCGCACCGACGACCTCGATCCGGCGCACCACACGCTGCGGGTCCGGGCGGAGACGACCAAGACCCGCAGCGAGCGGGTAGTGCCGTATTCGGCGGCCACGGGGGTGTTGCTATCGGGCTATTTGGCGCATCGGGGCACGATCAGCCGGGCGCGGGGGCGGCTGTTTTTGTCGGAGTCGCGGCGCAACCACGCCGAGCCGTTGACGTTGTGGACCTGGTCGAAGGTGGTGCGCCGGGTGGCGCTGGCCGCTGATGTGCCCCGGTTTTCCACCCACACCACGCGGCACCTGTGTCTGACCGACCTGGCCCGGATGGGCTGGGAACTGCACGCGATCGCCACCTTCGCCGGCCATCGCAGTACCGACTCCACTCTTCGCTACATTCACCTGTCCGGTCGGGAGCTGTCGGACAAGCTCAACCGCGGCATGGCGCAGATCCACGCGTGGCGTATCGGCATGCTCACCGAGCCCGGCGCCGATGTCTCGCCCGGCGGCCGCGGGTGAACGCTGTGCTGCGGGCTGTTGCGGCGCCGGGCGGCGAGCTCGGGCGGGCGGCTGGGCCCGATACCAGCACCGAGGACCGGCCAGTGGAGCTGACCGACCCGCAGGTGCGGGCGCTGGCCGAGCTCGGCGCGGCGGGGTTGCGGCGCGTCCCCCACGGGCCGCGCCATCGCGCACAGCTGTGGGACACGTTGTCTGGGCTGGTCGAACCGCTGGACGCGGCGCGGGCGACGCTGCACCACCCCGACGACGCTCGCTACCGGCGGGCCAGCAGCGATGCGGCCGGGCTGATCCTGGTGCACTGCGCGCAGACCGGCCGGTCCTACTGGGGTTTCACGGCGTGGGAGTGGGCGCGGTTGTGCGGCGCCAGCGCTGAGGAGTTCGGGCAGGCCAGGGCGTTGCCGACTGAGATCGCAGTACGGCCGTTGCTCGTCGCGCTGGCCCATGGGCTGGGCGGGTTCACCGACTTTCAGCACCTGGGCACGTTCAACCGGCTGCACCTGGCCCGCCTGGTCTATGGCACCGACGCGGTCAGCGAGTCGCTGCGTCGCGCCGGCGAGGTCCTCGACCAGTGGGGCTACCGCGCCACGCACACCACGTCCCGGTGGCGCGGAGCGTTCAGTCAGGCGCTGCTGATCAACCGCAGCCCCCGGCTGGAGGACCTGACTACCGGTGCGTTCGAGCGGTTGCACGCGCACCCGGCGAGCGCCGCGCTCCACGACCCGATGCTCTACCCGCTGCAGCGCGTGGTCACTGCCCTGGGGCACTGTGATCCCCCGGTGCGCCCCGCTCACCACGCCGCACTGGTCATCCAGGGCGCCGAGGCGCAGTCGACCGGGTGGGTCCAGCGGCGGCACGCCACCTCGACGCTGACTCCGAAGGTCCGCGCCATCATCCACGTCCAGCTGGCCAAGGCCGGGCGGTGGCTCGCGGCCGAGCATCCCGAGATCACCGAGCCGAGCCAGTGGACCCGCCAGACCTGTGCGGCCTGGGTCGCGGCGGTGGACCGCCTGTGTGTCGGTGACTACGTGCAGTGCCGCGAGCGGCTCACCGCCCGCGTCGGCGCCCCACTGTCTGCGGGCACCAAGGCCCACATCCTGATGGCCAGCCGGATCTTCTTCCGGGACTGCCAGGAATGGGAGTGGTTGCCCCGCCGGTTCGACCCAGCCCGGGCGCTGGCCCTGCCCCGCAGCATCTCAGCGCTCATCGGCACCAATCCCCGCGTCATCGCCGACGAGGTGTGGACCAAGCTGATGTGGGCCGGACTGAACCTGACCGCAGCCGACCTGCCCGGCAACTCCGCCGCCACCTCCTACCCGATCGAGCTGTTCCGCGCGGTCGCGCTGACCTGACTGTTCTCCGGGCTACGCAGCGATGAGATCACCCGGCTGCGGGTGGGCTGCATCCGCTGGCAGCACGACGGCACGCCGATCCCCAGCGACGCCCGCGACGTCCTGGCCCACGACGCCGTCTGCCTGCTCGACGTGCCCGTCCACAAGACCGGAACCGCGTTCACCAAACCGGTCGACCCGCTGCTCGGCCAAGCCATCGGGACCTGGCAGGCGTTGCGTCCCGCCCAGCCCACCACACCCGACCGCAAGACCGGCGAGCACGTCGACCCGCTGTTCTGCCTCCGTGCCCAGCCGGTCTCCAAGACCTACATCAACCGCACGATCATCCCGGTGCTCTGTGGCAAGGCCGGCGTCCCGGCCGCCGACGTGCGCGGCACCATCACCAGCCACCGCGCCCGATCCACCATCGCCAGCCAGCTCTACAACGCCAAAGAACCCATGACACTGTTCGAGCTACAGGCCTGGCTCGGACACCGCACCCCGAGCACCACCCAGCACTACGCCAAGATCACCCCGAACACACTGGCCAAGGCCTACCACGACGCCGGGTACTTCGCCCGCAACGTCCGCACCATCGAGGTCCTCCTCGACCGCGACGCCGTCACCTCCGGCGCAGCAGCCGCCGGACAACCTTGGCAGCACTACGACCTCGGCCACGGATACTGCACCTACACCTTCTTCGAGCAGTGCCCGCACCGCATGGCCTGCGCACGCTGCGACTTCTACACCCCCAAGGACTCCGCCAAAGCCCAGCTCCTGCAGGCCAAGGACAACCTGCAGCACATCCTCGCCTCCGTCCCACTCACCGACGACGAACGCGCCGCACTCGACGACGATCAAACCGCCCTCAACGCCCTCCTCGACCGTCTCACCGACGTCGCGACACCCGCCAGCCCCACCCCACGCCAGATCGGCGTCCCACCGACCGCAACGCTCCTCCCGATCGTCGAGGTCAACCACGGCAAACCACCCACAGCTTGACAAAACCGATCCACAACTTGACAAATCTGATTCCACAGAATCCCGACGTAGCTCACGTGGCCGCCGGTCCAGCCACGACACTGCGCGCGGCCCTGCGGGCCGTGCTCGGTCGCGCCCGGCCGGACGGCCCGTAGCGGGCGTGCTCTGGCCGTAGACGGCGCCGTCTACACGGCAACGTGCGAGCGCAGCTCTGCCCTCGATTTCGCGGTAGTGCTAGCAGGGAATTGACCGCCAGATCCTGGACACGCTCCGCAGCTAGTGCAACGGTACCCATAGGCCCTCGAACCCCACCGGCCGGTGGGCTGATTGTCCGGTTAAGTGACCAAGGCGTCCCGGAAGACGCAGCAGGCGACGGACAAGGATGAGCGCAGCGAACCTAGTCCAGCGTCCCTCGACCTGCCGAATCATGACGTCCCGCTCGCCGTTGAGGGCGCCGAGAATCCTCAGGAGTTGCTGGACACAATCGAGCAGTCCGGAGGTCTCGTCTGGGACGAGGAAGAATCCGAGGCGCTACGCCAAGCCCGCAAGGACGCCGAACCCGCCGCCTCGGCAGATTCGGTACTCGCGTATCTCACGCAGATCGGCAAGGTAGCCCTGCTCAAGGCAGAAGAGGAGGTAGAGCTCGCCAAGCGCATCGAAGCCGGGCTTTACGCCGCCCAGCGGGTGCGCGGGGTCGAGGACTCGACCGACAAGCGCTCCTCGCAGCTGCGCCGGGATCTGTGCTGGATCGTCGACGATGGCCAGCGCGCCAAGAACCGCCTACTGGAGGCCAATCTGCGCCTCGTCGTGTCGCTGGCCAAGCGCTACACCGGCCGCGGCATGCCATTGTTGGACCTGATCCAAGAGGGCAACCTGGGCTTGATCCACGCGGTGGAGAAGTTCGACTACACCAAGGGCTACAAGTTTTCCACCTACGCCATCTGGTGGATCCGGCAAGCGATCGCCCGAGCGATGGCCAGCCAGGCCCGCACCATCCGGATCCCGGTACACATGGACGTGGTGATCAACAAATTGGGCCGCTTCCGGCGCGAGCTGCTCCAGGACCTGGGCCGCGAGCCCACCCCGGAGGAACTGGCCAAGAAGATGGACATCACTCCGGAGAGTGTGCTGGAGATCCAGCAGTATGCCCGGGAACCCATCCCGTTGGACCGGGCCATCGGCGACAAGGGCGATTCCCCGCTCGGCGACCTCATCGAGGACGCCGACGCCGTCGTCGCAGTGGACGCGGTCTCCTTCACCCAGCTGCAAGACCGGCTGCAGTCGGCACTGTCCACGCTATCCGAGCGGGATGCCGGCATCATCCGGCTGAGATTCGGGCTCACCGACGGCCACCCGCGCACGTTCGAGGAGATCGGCCACGTCTACGGACTCACCCGCGAGCAGATCCGACAGATCGCATCCAAGACGATGACCAAGCTGCGCCACCCGTCCCGATCCCACTCACTCCGCGACTACCTCGTCGAGTAACAACAAAGAACGCCGGCCGAGGACTAGCTGGCCAATCAGCCTCTCGGCCAGCTGCACCAATGCCTGGTCCACTGCGAGAGCACTACCAGCAGTTGCCCCGGCTCGGCTGGTTGACGTCGAGCTGCCGCAACGATTAACGCGGCAGCAAGGGTGCCAAGCAGAAATGCCCCACCATGTCCATCGGATCACAACAGTCGGCCTGCGGCGTCACCACCGAGCTCGCCGCAACCGAATTCGTCCCTGCCGGACTGGGGTCGGCGTGCACGATGGGCGTCGCGCTCATCGAAGACACCATAATCGGACGTGACCCGGAGCCTATCGCCATGTCCATCGGCATCGTCTGCGCGGTGCACACGAGCAGCAGGTGATGCATACCGACCAGGCCAACCGCAATGACGACGATCAGCCACCACTGATGTCGCGTCATGCGGGGCCTTCCCCGCACCCTAATGAGTGTAGTCGACCGCACACCCACGGCTAGATTTCTAGGGTGCTTGGGTGAGTGTCAGGGCTAGGTCGGGTGAGACGAATTGACGTTTCAGTCGTGGGTACGCCATCGGTGTCGGCTGAGCTGGGGAGCTCCGGAAGCCAAGGAGCCGTCAAGTTCCCGCGGTAGCTGGCACGGGGACGGGGGCGACTAAGTTGTCCCCGTCCCCGTGCCTTCCAACCTATCAGGCAAAGACGGAGTCGGTACTACCCAGTCTACCGCCAGACAGGCTCGGGCTCGCGTACATGTGCCAGTGCCGCTGAGGTAATGCGCCAACCGGCGCCGAAGCCGGACTCCTCATTTGGCCCTGTATCCTTTCAATCACCACGGTTTCATCGGGGATCGAGGAGCCCGATTCGGTCGGCGCAGCCTGTGGAGGTCCGCGCCGCCGGATCGGGTCTCGTTCATGTTGTAGCCAGACACGGGTCTGCTCGGCCGGGCGTCCCTTTTGTTAGTCGAGGTAGTCGCGCAGTGGCTGGGAGCGCGCGGGGTGGCGCAGCTTGGTCATCGTCGTGCCCTCGATCTGCCGGATCCGTTCCCGGGTGCGCCCGTAAACGCGGCCGATCTCCTCCAGGGTGCGCGGTTGGCCGTCGATCAGGCCAAAGCGCAGCCGGACAATGCTGGCCTCTCGCTCGGGCAGCGTGGCCAGCACCGATCCCAAGGTGTCTTGGAGTTGGGTGAAGGCCACCGCGTCGAGCGGGACCACGGCCTGGGAGTCTTCGATGAAGTCGCCGAGCCGGTAGTTGCCCTCGTCGCCGAGGGTCTGGTCCAGCGAGGTGGGTTGCCGGGCGTACTGCCGCAGCTCCCGGACCTTCGCTGGGGTGGTGTCCATCTCCTTGGCCAATTCCTGCGGGGTGGGTTCGCGCCCCAGGTCTTGGAGCAGCTTGCGCTGGAGGGGACCCAGTTTTTTGATCACCTCGAACAGGTACACCGGGATCCGGATGGTGCGAGCCTGATCGGCCATCGCCCGGGTGATGGCTTGGCGGATCCACCAGATGGCGTAGGTGGCAAACTTGTAGCCCTTGGTGTAGTCGAGTTTCTCCACCGCGTGGATCAGACCCAGGTTGCCCTCCTGGATCAGGTCCAGCAGTGGCATGCCGTGGCCGGTGTAGCGCTTGGCCACCGAGACGACGAGGCGCAGATTGGCCTCCACCAGGTGGTCCTTGGCGCGTTTCCCGTCGCGGACGAGCCAACCCAAGTCCCGGCGCAACTGCGGGGGAAGCTTCTCGGCCGGGTCCTCGGCCCGGCTCACCCGCTCAGCGGCGTAGAGCCCGGCCTCGATCCGTTTGGCGAGCGCCACCTCCTCCTCGGCGGTGAGCAGCGCGATCTTGCCAATCTGCTTGAGGTAGACCCGCACGGAGTCCGCCGAAAGGGCGAGCTCGGCCTCCCTGCGCGCCTGGCGTAGCGCCTCGGATTGCTCCTCGTCCCAGTCGCAATCACCGGACTGCTCGACTCGGTCCCACGACTCCGGAGAAGCCTCGACGCCCTCCATGGCTAACGGGATATTGTCATTCGGCACGTCAAGGCGCGTTGGATTAGGCCCGCCGCGCTGAAATTCGATTTTCTTAAACGGCGGGTCTCGGCGGTCTTCGCGGGATGCGGTGGCGACGCCCAACATCCTCACCTCCGAAAAAAGCTCCCTACCGGCAAGTCTATCCACACGAGCGCCTACGCGCAGATCAGCGACACGACGCGACTTCCCCCCGACAACCCGACGCACAGCCGATCAACGCTCACATTCCCGGGACGTCCGGCGGTGGCTTCGCTCCGGGATGGCCCCAAGGCCCGGCGTAGAGATGGTGGACCACCAGGGGCGCGTCCGCCCGGCCGCCAGGTCGCGGTGTGGGCAGCCTGCACCACGGTGCTGGTCGTTCACCGGTTCGCCCCTCACACCATGCTGGCTTCGGTGGCCAGAGCGTCGGGCCCCCACTGATCGGTCAGCAGTACCCGCAACCGTTGCACCGCGGTAAACATGCGGGACTTCACCGTGCCCACCGGAACACCCATCAGAACTGCGATCTCACGCTGGGTGCGCCCACCGAAGTAGGTCAGCACGATCACCTGCCGCAACACGACCGGGAGGCGATGCAGCGCCGCGCGCACCTGACCGGCCGCCACACCCGCCATCGCCGCCTGGTCGGCGGGCACCGACGTTGACGACCGGTCCTCGCCCGGCACCGGCGCAGCCCCCAAACGCCGACGCCGGGTGCTCTCTTTTCGCACCGCGTCCACGGCCGGGTGGTGGATCAGCATGAGCAGCCACGTGGCGAAGGCACCCCGCGAGGGGTCGAACCGACTCGGATCCCGCCACAGCGTCAAAAACACTTCCTGCACCACATCCTGGGCCCACCCCTGGTCGACACAGACCCGGCGGGCCAACGCGTGGCACCGCCGACCAAAACGCTCATACAGCTCAGCCAGCGCCGCTGCGTCGGCATCTGCGACTCTTCGCACCAGTTCGCTATCGGAAGGTCCCTCGACCACATTGCCAGCCAGTGGCGCCGGAACCGAAAGATCTCGCCCTCGCGCGGGCCGCTGGGCGCTCAATCGAGCCTTATCGGCCACCACAGAGATCCTCACGCGGTGCCTACACCTGGCACCACCTACCGGTTCGGGGTTAGTTACCCCAGGCTAGCCCCGCAGACCGCGGCACGCGCGACGAGCGACGACCGTCCCGCTCGGGTGAGCGTTTCTCGGGCTCCAGCAGCTCCCGCTTCTTTTTCCAAGTCCGGGTCGGTGGACAGGTTGACCGTCGCCCGACGAGGCGGTTGGATATCGTGTTCCCGCCACAGCGCAGCCACGAAGTTGTGCGAGACCGATATCCCCATCTCCCGTTGCAGGTAGCGTGCCATCTCCCGGCTCGACCAATAAGAAAGACCGGTTTTCTCCGGCGGCGACTGGCGACCCAACGCAAGGATCATCGCACGGACCTGGGTAGAGATCTCCGGAGACCGCCCGGTGACCACCCGGTCAGTCAAACCCTCGATACCATCCCGCTCATACCGTGCAATCCACTTATAAACCGTCGGCCTTGTAACCTCGGCCATCCGCGCTATCTCCCGGACCGAGTGCCCCGCCGCCCGCCACAACACAATCCGCGCTCGAACTGACACCGATCCGCCATCCCCCTGGCTCCGAACCAAGGACTGAAGACCACCGCGATCGTCATCCGTTAAATCCACGACCAACATCATGCCACCACACTCAATGCGAGTTACGCCACACCAGCGACCACAGTTCGCCGCGCATCACACTGCGCCTAAGGTTCCGCACTCCCGCTGGTCCCGCCTTGATAGTGACGGCTACCTGCAGCGGCGTCCAGCTCAGCTAGGTTCCCGAGACCCACGGTCGAAACGCAACTCTCACCACGTCGCTGACTGCGATGCCGCCACAGTTCCCGCGCCCACTACGACACAACAGCCCGGTCCGGGTGCCGGCTACCCGGCGGAGCGTCGTACCGTGTCGATGAGTACATCGATCACTCGACGGCGGGCCTGCGGGCTCATACCGGTGAGCACCACCAGCAGCCGTCTAGCGGTGGCCGGGTCGCTCCCGCCGATAATCCGCTCGGCGTCGGCGGTGATAGTCAGCTGGACACGTCGACGATCCTGCGAGTCCGGTGTGCTAGACACCAGCCCGGCGTGGGTCAACCGAACGACCATCGCGGAGGCCGCCGGCGGTCTGACACCCAAGACCTGGGCCAAATCGGTCAAGGTCACCGGGGCCAACGCGCTGATCAGGTGCAACACGGTCAGCTGTAACAACGTCATCCCACGACCCGCCCACACAGCGGAACTGGCAGCGACCACCACCCGCAGATGGGCAACGAGCCAGGCCACATCCTCGGCCGTCACCAACCTCGCAGGCTGGTCAGCGGGCGCGCGCAGACAACCCGACCGGGCACTCCTGTGGCCGTCACCACCCACCAGTAAATTCAACCACCACCCGACGCCATAGCTTCACTAATTTCGACCTTTCATCGCGATTAATCATGTGAGCGACACCGACTCCCCGTCGGCCCGCCACTATCCGGCTGGGTGATTCGGTGACCACGTGCCCGTCGTGCCCATGCTCGTCAACCTGAAACGCGATGTCGGCGGGGAATTCGCTGTCCGCTGTCCATCCCACGATATAGCGCGGGCCTCAGCCGGTCCGGTGTGGTCGGCGGCATTAGCCCGACCTCCACCATCGCCACCGTTCACCCGGTCCGACCGCCGACGGTCAGCAGAAGTCAGCAAGCAAGGCTGCTATGACCCGCGGCACGGACGACGCCGACCCGCACGAACCACGACATAGACGACACGTGACGGTCGTCAACACGCCTGGTCGATCGGGATCCGCGACGTTCGGGACGAAGCGCGCTGGGCTCGATGGCGCTGCGAAGCGACCTTCTGCGAGGTCCTGCTCGGATGGATACAAGCAAGATCCGGTTGCCACGCCGCAGCGGGGTCGGGGGCTGTCCCGCTGCGGCACGGCACCACCGGACGAATAGGACGAGCCCGGCGGGCTTCTCCGGGGTTATAAGCCCGGACCGAACGGCTGCTCAAACCTGGCGATTCATCGATCAAGCCTACTTAATGTAGGCCTCTACGATGCCAACCCAGCACAGCGCCAACACCGGAGACTAGCAACCCTCGAACTGGTCGTCGAGAGCTTGCGAGGGCGCCAGCACCACCCTGGCTTCTTCCACCCCGACGCGCACCTGGCCAAGACGAGGGAACGAGTGATCGATGCGCGGAGGGGCCGCACGGATCGGGACCCGTAGCAAGCTTGACGCTGGGGGACGGCTCCGCACAATGTGCGCTTCCCTCTCCCAGACGCCAGCCCACGCATGAAAAGGCCCCGTGACGCCAACCGGGTCTGGTTTGGTCTAGCACAGCACGGGGCCATCACCTATATCGTCGTGCACCACGGCACTCTTAACACGCCCCTGCCGACCCGCCGGTAATTCATTCGTTCGGGCAGGCGCATCGACCGGGCCGACTGCTGGAAGCCCCGACCAAGCAAGAGATCACCCAGATCTACGAAGACACCAACCAGTCCAGCATCTCCGCACCAGAACGGGCGCGGGCGGGTACTCGGCCCTGACCACGCATCGCACGCGTCTAGACTTAAGCCGTGCCCTGCTTCGTGGTGGGAATCTAGGCACGTCAGTTGGGATGGGAACACGTCGGGCCCGACTTGGAGATTACCGGTCGGGCCCGACCACCAGTCCCCGGCCAGGGTTCCCAAACGCACGACGCAGCGCCCACCATCGTCAGATCGAGCTTGAATCGACCATGATTGTTTGGACCGTTTTCGGACACTAAACTGCGCCAACGGACGCCATCTAACCACAGACGATAAGCGTTCGCAGTTGCGAAACACCCAGCTAATCGGTGCTATCCACGACCAACCACAACGACGGTGCAAGAATCCTTGGGTTCAGGGTCGCCGCTCCCTCGGCCGGAGATCATCCACGTCGCGTCACCGGAGTCAACGGCGCCTGACGGCGTCGCTCCGCGATGGCACGAGCGCCACCATTGACACCGCCGCCGCGCCGAGCAAGGCGGCCAGGACGAGGGAACGGAGAGGAGCAGGGCCGCATGGTCCACCCCGGACTCCCCCCGTCAATGCCTTCTGGCGGAACGCGAAGCCACTGCGAAATGGCTGCGAGTCCGACTGTCGACAACCGAGACGAAACAGCACGTCAGACCCTATACACAGTCTGCTACTGACGAACCATTCCTAAACCGTGTGTCGCAGGTTCGAATCCTGCCGGGGGCACCAAGTTAGAGCGACAAAGCGGCTCTGACCTGCTACTTCCTGGGTGCGGGGCGTGGTGCGAGGCTCGAACTGTGGGTCACAAGAATCAAGGCTGACGCACGGATTGCCAACCCAGCAAGATCTTTCCGTGGCGGACAGCCTTGCTGGCTTGCCGACAGCTCTAACCGTTTGTCAGCCGAGGAGCGGGGATGCGGGCTTTCCATCGCTCCACTCACTGTCCGTCACGATCTTGCTCCAGCGCCAACAAGTACGCATCACGGGTACGACGGCAGCCCACGCAGCTTGGCTCTCGAAGGCATGCCTGCGGCCGCTGCCTCAACAGAGTGGCTTGCTCTTCATTCCCGGCCGGTGACATGCCCACCGCTCGGCGAACGAACGTGATGACGTGCCGGATAACTCGGCCAAGTTACCCGGGTAGGTCCGCCCGTCCGCTGGCTGGCGGTGCTGCCCCGCTGCCGTACGGGCCGGTCTCAGTTGTGACACACCGGCCCACTACCCGAGACACCAGCCATGGCGAGTCCTGAGCCGCCGCCCTGCCGAAGTTAGCAAACTTGCTATCATACTGGAGTGGAGTCAGAGTGGAGGATCGAGGCCGAGGACGAGGTCGACACCTGGCTGATGAAGCTGTCCACGCGCGATGCCGCCCGTACACGCTTCTATCTGCAACTGCTCACCGAACACGGCAGCACCTTGGCCATGCCCTACGCGCGCAGCCTCGGGAATGGCCTACGTGAATTGCGGTTTCATCTCCGCGATGAGCAGCGACGCATCACGTTCTGGATAGCACCTGACCGACGGATCGTGCTACTCACGACGTTCCGAAAACAGCGCCAGAACGAACGCCGCGAAGTCGAGCGCGCCCACAATGTTCTCAAACAAGCGCAACAGGAGTTCGACAGATGAACAGCCGACGAGACATAGAAGAAATCTACACAGCACGGGACGACGCAGACACTCGTGAGTTCCGCGACGCTTATGAAGAAACCCGCCGTTCCTACGAATTCGGCGTACTCACCCACACGCTCCGCAAGGCCGCTGGTCTCACGCAGAAAGAACTCGCCACACGCATGGGCACCACCGCCTCAGCCATCGCTCGACTGGAAGGGGGAGGTACATCCCCTACCTTTGGGACACTCGAGCGCCTCGCCGACGCGCTGGGCGTGCAGCTGCGTCTGGAAGTAGCCGACGCCACCGACCTCCCCGCCGTGACCTTCGGCGCTGCCTGAAAAAACGATACCAAAGGCCAAGTCACAGAGGTACAGCGTGGTGCGGATTGTGGTGCGAAATGTACCGGCACCATGCCTCAGGACGGGCGTGGTGCGACGCGTCGCGAACTGTAGTCGCTGGTAGCAGGCCTAGGGTCGGTGTATAAGCTCTTCCTAAACTGTGTGTCGCAGGTTCGAATCCTGCCGGGGGCACCCAACAGAACTGCGACTCGCTGACCAGCTGGTTTGCGGTTCTTCGTTGATCATATCGGCGTGCTTGGCTCTGTAGCGGTTAACGAGTACCACCACAGTTCGGTGCTTGTTCGCAAGCGTGCACCGACGAGGCAGTCGGTCAGCGGCTACTTGTTGGTGCTTCGACCGGGGCCCGGCCAGGGTCGGTCGTCCGCGCGGACC
>DASUII010000428.1:0-3833 GCA_036279835.1 Pseudonocardiaceae bacterium | reverse complement strand
TGTCGATCGGTGAGTGGCAGCGGGTCGAGCTGATCAAGGTGCTGCTGGCCCGGGCCCGGGTGCTGATCCTGGACGAGCCGACCAGTGTGTTGACTCCGGTCGAGGTGGCCGGTCTGTTCGACGTGATCCGCACGCTGCGTGCCGAGGGTGTCGGTGTCGTGTTGATCACCCATAAGATGCGCGAGGTCCGGGAGATCGCCGACCGGGTCACGGTGCTGCGCGCCGGGCGAGTGGTGATTGCCGACGCGCCGGCGGGCGAGCTGGGCGACGAGCAGCTGGTGACGGCGATGGTGGGGGAGACCGTCGAGGTCGTGCGCAACTACAGCAAGGCCGGCACCGACGGCAAGGTGCCGGCGCTGGAGCTGACCGGCGTTCGGCTGGCCGGCCCCGGCGGGGGCGCAGGGTTGAAGGACATCGACCTGACGCTCTACGCCGGTGAGATCGTCGGGGTGGCCGGGGTATCCGGCAACGGCCAGCGCGAACTCGCCGATCTGCTCGCCGGGGCGGCTCGCCCCGGCGCAGGGCAGATCACCGTCGACGGCACCCGGATGGAGTCCGCTGATCCGGCCGCGTTCCACGCCGCTGGGGTGGTCAGCGTGCCGGCCGATCCGCTGCGCGACTTCGTGATCCCCGGCCTGTCCATCGCCGAGCACGCCGCCCTGTGGGATCGCGCCAAGTCCGGTGGCACGGCCCCGTTCGACAGCAGAACCTCGAGCCGCAAGCTTGCCGACAACGGCCGCCGCCTCGGTCTCAAGCTCGCCGATCCCGCCCGGCAGCTCGATCAACTCTCCGGCGGCAACATCCAGCGAGTGCTGCTGGCGCTGGCTCTCGGTGAGAAGGCACGCGTGCTGGTCGCGTCCTACCCGACCCGCGGCCTGGACGTACTCACCACCGAGACCACCCGGCTGCTGTTGCTGAAGGCGCGCGATGCCGGCGCGGCGGTGGTGCTGGTGAGCGAGGACCTGGACGAGATCCTGCAGCTCTCGGATCGGATCGTGGTGCTGGCGCACGGTCGGGTCAGCGGAGTCGTGCAAGCGGCTGATGCCGACCGGCAGAGCCTGGGCAATCTGATGACGGCGGACGCGGCATGACCGCCACACCGGTGAACGAATCGTCGGTCCCGAGCACGGACGTCGACCTGATCGCGCCTGAACAGCCAGCCCGGCCGGAGGGCCCAGGCGCGGCCAGCCGGATGCGCTTTGGCCCCGGCTCCCGCTATGCGCTGGTCAGCACGCTCGGCTACGTCGCCTCCTTGGCGATCTTCGGGGTGCTCGTCGCGGTCAAGGGCGCCGGACCGATCAGCGTCTATCACACGATCATCTCCTCGACGCTGCTCAACGGCGATGCCGTGGCGCAGACGGCGTTGCGGGCCATCCCCATCGGATTGGCGGCGCTGGCGGTCGCCGTCCCGGCCCGTGCCGGGCTGATCAACGTCGGCGGCGAGGGTCAGCTGATCATGGGCGCGGTGGCCGCGACAGGCATCGGGGTAGCGATCGGAGCGCAGGTTCCCGGCGCCCTGAGCTGGGCGGCGATGTGCGTCAGCGGTGCGCTGGCCGGTGCGTTATGGGCGGCGGTCTCGGGTGTCCTGCGAACCTGGCTCGGCGCCAGTGAAGCCGTCACCACGCTGCTGCTCAACTTCATCGCCAACGACGTGATGTTGTATCTGATCTATCAGGCCTGGAAGGACCCCAACGGCTCGGGGCAGCCCCAGAGCCGCCCGCTGGCGCACGCCGCCCAGCTGCCCAGGATCTTCGGCAGTCAGCTCAACATCGGTGTGCTGATCGCGCTGGTGGTGGTCGCCGTGACCTGGCTCCTGCTGCAGCGCACTGGCTGGGGATTCCAGCTGCGCGTGGTCGGCGGCAACACCGAGGCCGCCCGACGTGCGGGTCTGCGGGTCAACTCGCTGCTGCTGTCCTCGATGGCGGTCGGCGGAGCGCTGGCCGGCCTGGGCGGCGCGCTGAACCTGGCCGGCGTGGAGACCCAGCTGCGCCCGGACATCACGCTGACCTTCGGCTACGTCGCTTTCCTGGCCAGCTTCCTCGGTCGGCACCAGCCGGTGAAGGTGGTCGGGGCGGCCTTGCTGTTCAGCGCCGTCGCGCTGAGCGGCAACGGATTGCAGATCACCGATGGGCTCGACGGAACCATCGTCGACATCCTGCTAGCCCTGATCGTGGCGGTGCCGTTGGTCGTGGCCAACTACCGGAGGCGGGCAGCGTGAACGGTGTCGAGCAGACCCTCATCGGCGGGGTGAGCGGTGGGACGGCGATCCTGCTGCCGGCCCTGGGCGAACTGATCGGCGAGCGGGCCGGAGTGATCAACTTGGGCACCGAGGGTGCGATGCTGGCCGGCGCGCTCGGCGCCTACGCGATGACCCAGAGCAGCGGCGTGATCTGGTACGGCATCATCGCGGGGATGCTGGCCGGCGCGGTCGTCGGCCTCGCGCACTCGTGGATCACCGTCCGTCGCGGCGGCGACCAGATCGCCAGCGGCCTGCTGCTGTGGTTCCTGGCGCTGGGCGTCACCTCGGTGTTCGGCACGGACTATGTCGGGACGGCGATCACTCCGCTGTCCAACATCGCGATCCCGGGGCTGCACTCCATCCCCTGGATAGGCGTCATCCTCTTCGACCAGAACATTCTGGTCTACGCCGGCTACGCACTGGTCGCGGTGATCTGGTTCGTCTTCTACCGAACCCGGGTCGGACTGATCCTGCGAGCCACCGGCGAACGCCCCGAAGTCGTGGCCGCGACCGGCGGCAAGCCGCAGCTGGTGCAGATCGCCGCAGTCACCATCGGGGCCTGCCTCGGCGGCCTCGGCGGCGCGCAGCTGTCCATCGGCTATGTCGGCAACTGGTTCAACAATATGACCAGCGGCTACGGGTTCGTCGCGGTCGCGGTCGTGCTCTTCGCGGCCTGGCGCCCGGTGCGGGTGCTCGGCGGGGCATACCTGTTCGGCATCGTGCTCGCCGCCGCATCGGTACTGCAGGCCCACGGCGTATCGGTGAATCAATACCTGCTGGACGCCTTGCCCTATCTCGTCACCTTGCTGGTGCTGGCCGTCTTCGCGCGCCGCGGCCGATCCGAGACACCCGAGGCGCTCACCCGATCCCTGAGCCGCAGCGGCTAACTCAGCGCACCGCACCCATCGGAAGGATCAGCTATGTCTCAACGTTGTCATCGCCTGTCGCGGGTGCTCGCGCTAGCAGTAGTCGGCCTGCTCGCCGCCGCTTGCTCCAGCACCAGCAATTCCAGCGCCGCCGGCGACTCCGGCTCAGCCAAGACCACGGTAGGTTTCGTCATGGTCGGCTCGACCAGCGACTACGGCTACAACCAGGCCGTCTATACGGCCAGCCAGCAGCTGGCCAAGGACATTCCCAGCGTCAACGTGATCACTGCGGACCACGTCCCGGAGAACAACGCAGTCACCCAGACCATGCAGTCGATGGTGAACAAGGGCGCGAAAGTCATCTTCGCCTCCAGCTACGGCTACTACGCCTACGCCGAGAAGTTCGCCGCGGCTCATCCTGACGTGATCGTGCTACACCAGGGCGGCTTCGAGACCGGCAAGTTCAGCCCGAACTTCGGCACCTACTGGGGGCAGGCTTACGAGCTGGTCTCGCTCGGCGGCATGGCCGCCGGTGGCCTGACCAAGACCAACAAGCTGGGCTTCGTCTACGCCTTTCCGATCAGCCAGACCATCGCCAACATCGACGCATTCGAGCTTGGTGCGCGCAGCGTCAACCCGCAGGCGCAGACCTACCTGGTCAACACGTCCAACTGGTGTGACCCGCTGAAACAGAAGGAAGCCGCCGCCGCGCTGCTGTCCGAGGGAGT
>DASUII010000427.1:0-13540 GCA_036279835.1 Pseudonocardiaceae bacterium | reverse complement strand
CTACCCCGAGGGTACTGGCGCAGGAGCAGCTACAGCGGCACGTCCGGGAATTGTATTGAAGTCGCCGCCCCCAGCCACAGAACCCGCGCTGTGCGAGACTCCAAAGACCCCACGGGACCAGTGTTGACGTTCACCACAGACCAATGGTCCGCGTTCACCGCCTATGTTAGTACTAGCCGGACGTACTTGACCGAACTCGATCACGCGTGAACGACGTGTTGGGTTGTACCCCACCTGTACTCGACGCGATCCGCGACGCACCGATGCTGGGGGGCTTAGCGGACTCGCATTGCGAGTCCTGAAAATCGGAAGGTCCGAGGTTCGACCCCACTCCTGGCTGCCACGTTGGTCAGCGTAAAAGCTCTCGGAGATCGCGAACACCGCGTGCTTGCTGGCGCAGTAGGCACCCGCGAATGGTATTTGCCGTCAGCCCGGCTAACGCGGCGATATTCACTACGTGTCCGGCGCCGGCCGTCACCGTGAGGCGGACTAACTCCGGAGCTCCATACTCAGCCGCGGAGGGCGTCTGCTGCCGCCGTAGCGAGGAGGAGGAGCAGTTCCCGGAGGTCGGCTGGTTGCATGTGGGTGCGCAGGGACAGCGCGGCAGCAGCAGGGTCGTCGAGGAGGACGCTCAGGGTGCGCGGCCGGTGCTGGGGCGGGCCCATCGGGGGGTGTCCGGTCAGCTGCCCGGTGGGCGTATCGAGGGAGTGAGGGGCGCCTTGGCAGACTCTGCCGAACCTCGCTGGCGGAGCCAGGCACATCGGGGGACTGTGTGGTGCGGTTGCTGACGGTAGCAGAACAGTGCGGGCGACCAAGGTTTCACCTGCCGAGAAGTCGGGATCGTGCGCCTAGCGCTGTCATCGCTTGTCGACTGCACACCGTTACATATGATCACGGATCGTAGTACTGAGTGCCCGAATAGCCGGTTATGAGGCTGTTCACTCCTTCAGCGAAATTGCATTGAAAATGAAATTGCATGTTGCCGTACAAGATGTGGCAGTGTAAATTGCATACCTGTGCGTAGCAGTCACCCTGCGTCATGGTGCTGCTTGGGGCTGTGTGCCGTTTCCGTCTCCACCGCATCCGCGGGACAGGAGTTGGACCATGATCGATACGGACTGGTCCCCGCGAACCTCACGGTGCTCTGGGACGCCGGTCATCACCGTGGCATTGAGTCGGCCCCAGCCTGATACGACAGTGTGCACCGTCACCGGTGCGGTCGATTGGAACACCACCCCGCTGGTGAGACGGGCACTCGCCGAAGCACGGCACGACGACAACCTCCACCTCGTCATCGACCTGTCCGCCGTGACGTCCATGGACTCGGCTGGCCCCTACACTTTGCTCGAAGCACGTTTTAAACACCACATCTGTGGTGGCGGTCAGCTAGCGGTCATCGCCGACCCGGATTCGCACGCCATCCCAGAACTGCAGATCGTCGCGCTCAAGGCATCCTTCGACTTCCACGCCACCCTGGCCGACGCCCTCCACGCCTGCGCCAGCGCTGATACCGGCACTGGTCATTAGCGCGACAGGCCAGCCATTCAATCGGCCTGCGTGCCCACTCAGCGAGCGCAGCTCGCGACATCCCCCATGTTGACAAGTGAGGGCATCATCGTTCATCATCTCAGCTCCCTCAGCAGGCTGCTGATCATTTCACGGGAATCGCTCACCGACAGCGCGCAGGCCCTTAGTCGCTCGTGGGCGTGACGATACGCCGCCACGTCTCGGAGGCCGTCGAGGTACTCGCTGTTTGTCATCCGGTCCAGATAGACAATCCGCGGGTTGCTGGGATCGGAGAATTCCAGCACGGTGAACGAGCCATCCACGCCTGGATGGGCACCGGCAGCAAACGGCAACACCCGCAGTGCCACGTTGGACACCTCGGTGGCCTCGATCAAACGGGTCAGCTGCGCGCACATCACGTCCCGGCCACCCACGACGCGCCGGAGCGCGCCCTCGTTGATCACCACATCCAGGTATATCGGGTCGGGGCCACCGAGCCGGACCTGCCGAGTACGGCGCAACTCTGCTGCCCTGGCTGCTTCATCCGGTAGCTGCGTGTAGGACGAGTGCCGGAATATCTCCGCTGCGTACTGCTCGGTCTGCAGCAGGCCGGGCACGACCTCCGACTCATACGCCAGCAACCGCGCAGCTTCGGACTCCAAGGACAGGTAGCCCTCAAACCACGGTGGCAACACCTCAGCGTACTGGCGCCACCAGCCCGGTTGACGGTCCTCACCGGCGAGACTGACCAGCGTCTCTACTTCCTCAGACAACACATCGAGCACACCCAACAGCGCACGCACATCCGCAGGAGTGACCGCGATCTTCGCTAGTTCGATGCGACTGATCTTGCTGGTCGACCAGCCCAACTCCTTGGCAACAGCCTCCAAACTCATGCCGCTGCCCTCGCGAAGCCGCCGCAGCGCCGCTCCAAGACGCCGCCTTCGGATGTTCGGCACCGATACCATAGCCCCCGACAATGGCACAGCAACTCTCTCCTATCACTCAGCTGGCAGATGAAAGCAGCATCCTTATCCTCATATGCACATTGCACAGCAAGGTGAATGACCTTGTGGCTGCGCACCGTACACCCGGCAGGCAACTGTGATCAACAGTGATGTAGTCGCCCGGCCCTATCCTCTGACCCACGGCGCTGCTGACGGCAGGGTGGTGGTCATGTCGCCCTGCCCATGCCTCCCATCGGACCGTTAGTCGAGGGCACCGGGGCGTTCCAAGCGCGCAGGAATCCACTCAGCTGATCGATTTCAGGTTGCTGAGCAGCCTGGATGCGGGAAGCGAGGTCCTTGACCTGAGAAGAGCACCGCGGCGATGATCATTGCGATCACCGTCAAGACGCCCGACTCTCCGACCCACCACGATGCACCATCGTGCAGGCGGAAGCCGTCGCCTCCCGTCCTCGCCGCATCGAAGGCGGACTGAATGATGCTGTTCCACGCGCCATGCAGCACGATCGCGGGCCAGACACTGCCGCTCTGCAGGCGTAACCGCGCGAACACGACGCCGAACGCGGTGGCCAAGACCACGAGCAGCAGGGCTGAGGCCGCCAGGGAAGGGCCCGCGGCGTAGCCAGCGCCGAGGACGATGGGGACGTGCCACAGACCCCAGATCAAGCCGCTGACCAGGACAGGACGGGCAATCCCCGCATCGACCAATCGGGTAAGCATGTAGCCACGCCAGCCGATCTCCTCACCAGCGGCGGTCAGAATGCTCACGATGGTCCCGATGGTCGCGGCTACCGCAAGCATGACCAGAAACGCCGTAACAGGTGAGGCGCTGGCGAAATGGGCCGCCACCCCACCAGGTCGCGGTGCGAACCTCGCCAGGCCTGTCATCCACGCTATGCCATAAACTGGAAGCCCGATAACGATCGGAAAGATCGCGGCCACCGCGATGGCCTGCCATCCGCGACGACCACCGACGCGGAACGACACATCAGCAAAGCCCTCACGCAGTGCCAGACGGGCCATTATTGAGGCCACGGCAGGTGACCACATGAGCGGGACAACCCAAATCCAGGTACGAGTCTCGATAAGGAGAATCTGGAACACCGCCGAGAGCAGAACAACCATCCCGAAGTAGATCGCCAGACCCCGTCGCGCTCGGAGCCGGACCTCGGCGACAGATTCAACGAAGGCGCGTTTCCCTTCAGCGGCGACCATGTCGACCGCTACTCGGCGGATCGGCGGACGACGTCCATGAGTATCTCGATCAGCTGCCGACGGCTCTGCGGGCTCATGCGGCTGAGCACCGTCAGTAGGCGCCTGGCGGTGTCCGGGTCGGTGTCGCCGATGATCGGTTCGGCGGCGGCAGTGAGGGACAACTGGACGCGTCGACCGTCTTGCGGGTCCGGCGTGCGGCACACCAGCCCCGCGTGCATCAGCCGATCGACGATCGCGGAAGTAGCCGGCGGTTTGGTACCGAGGACCCGGGCCAGATCGGTAAGCGTCAGCGGAGACAGCGCGCTGATCAAGTGCAGCACGGTGAGCTGCAATAACGTCATTCCGCGGCCCGCCCAGACCGCGGAGCTGGTGGCGACCACCACGCGCAGATGGGCGATGATCCAACGGAGGTCCTCCTCCGTCACCGGCCCCGCGTTGTGGCAACGATTCACGCGCTGACCGCTCGACCGGGCATGCAGGTCGCCTTTGTCGCCCACTCAGCAGATTCAATCACCTACGGGCGCCGTGGCGTCAGTAGATGTACGTTTTTATGCTTCAGCCAGCCAGATCGGTGGACCACTCCGCAGCCTCGTAGACCAGGAGGCACTCGGACGTCGTGGCCTCATCTAGGGCGTTGCGGACTGCGGGGCCGACCCCGACCAACCGCAACCAACCCTGACGGTCAGTGAGCACGTGGTGGGCCCAGGCCAGCACGTCAAACAGTCGATAGTCGCAGCTGCCCACCCCGGCCAGATTCACCACCAGGTACTTAATGTCGGTGTCTAAAAGCGCCTGCAACTGCAGTCGCAGCTGCGTCAGCCCCGGCACGTCGAGCCGCCCGATTATCGAGAGCAAGGCCACCTGTTCGGTGTTGATCGTCAGCTCTGTTGCGTCGATCAGCGCGGCCAGGGCGTCAGTCACGCTGGGGTAAGTTTCGAACTTCCCCAGCAACCCGGTGACTTCCAGTGAGCGGGCCACTACCCGGGTAACCATGCCAGCGAGGTGCAGCCGCGTCCTGGGGGTCTGTTGGGCAAGTTCGTGGACCCGCAGCAGAGAGCTCAAGCCGTTGGCGCCCAGGAAACGCACCGCTTCCAGGTCCAGGATCAGATGCGTCGGAACGGCGGCGAGCTGTTCGTGGATGCACGCTTCGAGCAGCGACGCGGTGAGTATGTCCAGCTCACCTGCTACCGCCACCACATGTACCCCGACGGTCGGACGTCGCACGGTCACCCCGAACAGCGGCGCCGAGGTGCCGGGGCCGGGGATACCGTTGCAATGATCGGTAGCGGGTAAGTCCTCGCCCTCGCCGGACAGCTTTGGCGTCCAGGTCACTGGTCGGGCTCCTCACCGTTCGCCCCGACACAACGATGAAGGCGCACCTACACCGCGGGGCCGCCGTCCGTCGTGCCTGCAGAGCACCGACGGTCTGGACCGGGTGAACTCTGTTGCGAACGGCGCAGATCGCACCATTCAGCAAACATGTTAGACCAGTGGACGCACTCGCGGAGCCGCCGGACGGTGCGGCGTCAGTCCTGGAATCGGTAGCCCATTCCAGATTCGGTGATGAGATAGCGGGGGCGTGCCGGTTCTGGTTCCAGCTTGCGGCGCAGTTGGGCCAGGTAGACCCGCAGGTAGTTGGTTTCGGTGCGGTAGGCGGGTCCCCATATCTCGCTGAGCAGCCGACGCTGGGAAACAAGTGCGCCGCGGTCGCGGACCAGGATTTCGAGGATGGCCCACTCGGTGGGCGTCAGGTGCACCTGTGTTCCGGCGCGGCTGAGTACTCTCTTCGCCGCGAGGTCGATGCTGAAGTCCCGGGTGGCGACCACCGTGTCCCGATCAGTCGGCGAACCGGACCTGCGGACAGCGGCCCGCATCCGAGCGAGCAGCTCGGGCATGCTGAACGGCTTGGTCAGGTAGTCGTCGGCCCCGGTGTCCAGCGCGTTGATCTTGTCGGCGCCATCGGTTCGGGCGGAGAGCACGATGATCGGCACGGTGGACCAGCTGCGTAGCTCTGTGATCACCGCAGTGCCGTCGAGATCGGGCAGGCCGAGGTCGAGGAGTACCAGGTCGGGGTGTTCCTCGGCGCCGGCTCGCAGCGCTGCCCGGCCGGTCTGTGCGGTGCGCACGGCGTAGCCGCAGGCAGTGAGGTGGATGCGGATGGCGCGCAGGATGTGTGCGTCATCGTCGACCACCAGGACCCGGGTCGTCATCACGGCTCGCGGGTTCGGGCGGCGAGCTCGGGCACCGTGGCCGATGGAGTCGGTGCGAGCGGAAGAGTGATCGTCATGGTCAAGCCACCACCAGGGGTCGGCTCGGCGCGGATGCGGCCGCCCATCGCTTCGGTGAAGCCGCGGGCCACTGCCAGACCCAGTCCCACCCCGGGCCGCGACGACCGATCGCCGAGCCGCTGGAACGGCGCGAACAACGACTCGAGTGCCCCGCTCGGCAGGCCGGGCCCGCGGTCGCTGACGGCCAGATCGGCCTCCCCGCCGTGCACCGTTGCCCGGATCAGCACCGAGGCGCCCTGACCGTGCCGCAATGCGTTGTCGATGAGGTTGGCCACCACCCGTTCGAGCAGCCCCGCATCAGCGAGCACCGCCGCCAGCGTGTCATCGACGTCGGTGGCGACGAGATGCCCGCCGTCCACGGTCGACAGGGCACGTGCGACGACCTCGTCGTAGCCCACCGCGGTCAGCTGCGGCAGCACAGCTCCCGTTGCCAGCCGGGCGGAGTCGAGCAGGTTGTCGACCAGCCCCTGGAGACGGTCCGCGGACTCCTCGACGGTAGCCAGCAATTCGGTGGTGTCGGCGTCGGACAGTGTCAGCTCCGGGTCGCGCAAGCTGCTCGCCGCGGCCTTGATCGAGGTCAGCGGCGTGCGAAGGTCATGGCCGACCGCGGAAAGCAGCGCGCTGCGAAGCTCGGTGGCTTCGGCCCGGCGTTGGGCGTCGCGCGCCTGGGCCGCCATCCGCTGGGCCCGCAGCGCGAGCAGCGCCTGACCCGCCACCGCCTGCAGCACGCGCCGGTCCCCGCCGGTCAGGGTCCGACCGAGCAGCGACAGGTGGACGTCAGCGTCGATCGCGACGTCGGCGTCGGCGTCTTCCGGTGCCTCGACCGGGTCGGGTCCGGCACTGGCCACCCGCTGCCAGCCGGCCTGCCGCCGCTCGAGCAGGGCGACTGAGCGGGCTCCGAAGGACTCCCGCACCTTGGTCAGCAGCAGCGGAAGCGGCTCCTGGCTAGTCAGTACCGCCGCGGCGAAGTCACTGAGCAGGGTCGCCTCGGCCCTGGCCCGGGAGGCCTGCTCACCGCGTCTCGCCGCCTGGTTGACCACCAGCGCCACCAGCACCGCAACCATTACCATCACCGCGATCGTGATCACGTTCTCGTTGTCCGCGATCGTGAAGGTGTACAGGGGCGGTGTGAGGAAGAAGTTGAGCAGCACCCCGGACGCGCTCGCGGCCAGCAGAGCGGGGCCCAGTCCACCGATCAGCGCGACCACGACCACTGCCAACACGAACAGCATCACGTCGGTAGGCAGCCCGAGCAATCCCCGGCCGGCCACCGAGATCAGCGTTGCCGACGCCGGCAACGCCAGCCCGAACAGCCAGCCCAGCAGCGTGCGGCGGCGCGGAAGCCGTCCCGTCGCGGTCGTCATAACTTCAGTGTGGTCCCGACTTGCTCCGGAGCGGTCGCACCCAGCCAGCCCTGATCGGCGACGCCCAGGTGATAGGGCACGTTGACCACTACAACTCCGGGAGTGAACAGCAACCGCCCCTTCAACCGCAGCGCACTCTGGTTGTGCAGCAGGTTCTGCCACCACCGTGTAGTCACGTATTCCGGGATGAAAACGGTGATGACCGAGCGCGGTTCATATCGGCGCAGTTCCCGGACGTATTCGACGAGCGGTTGGGCCAGGTCGCGGTACGGCGCGGCCAGCACCTTCAAGCGCACCGGAAGATCGCGACGCGCCCACTCGCTGACCAGCTCCCGGGTCTCGGCGGCGTCGGACTCCATGGTCACCGCTTCCAGCACGTCCGGCCGGGTGGCGCGGGCCAGCGCCAACGCCCGCAGCGCCGGCCGGTGCAGCCGCGAGACCAGCACGATCGCGTGCACCCGGGCCGGCAGGGTGGGTGCCCCATCCTCGGCGCTGATCTCGCGGCTCACCCGGGCGTAATACCGGTTGATCCCGCGCATCACGAAGAACAACAGGATCATCGCCGTGACCGCCAGCCACGCACCGTGTACGACCTTGGTGGCGAACACCACGACAAGCACCACCGTGGTCGAGACCGCACCCACCAGATTGATCGCCTGGGAACGGCGGACCGACCGGCGTCGCCGGGGCTGCCTCTCGTCGGCCAACTCCCGCGTCCAGTGCCGCACCATCCCGACTTGGCTGAGCGTGAAGCTGGTGAACACGCCGATGATGTACAGCTGGATCAGTTTGTCGATGTTCGCGTCGAATCCGATGATCAAGGCGACGGCCACCCCGGCGAGCAGCAGGATCCCGTTGGAGAACACCAGCCGGTCGCCACGGTTGTGCAGCTGCCGGGGCAGGTACCGGTCCCGGCCCAGTATCGAGGCCAGCACCGGGAAGCCGTTGAACGCGGTGTTCGCGGCCAGGATGAGGATCCCGGCGGTCGCGGCCTGGAACAGGTAGAACAGCGCCGAGCCGACGCCGAACACCGAGGTGGCGATCTGCGAGATCACCGACGGATTCCCGTCGGGCTCGGCGCGGGCCTGTAGCCGCACCGCCAGCAGGGTGATCCCGGCGAACAACGTCACCGCGATCACGCCCATCAACGTCAGCGTCAGCGCTGCGTTGCGGCTCTTGGGTTTACGGAAGGCCGGTACCCCGTTGCTGATCGCCTCCACCCCGGTCAATGCGGTACAGCCTGATGCGAAGGCCCGCACCAGCAGGATCACGGTGAACATCCCGCCGATGTGGACTGTCGCCGGCAGCGGCTGCCGGGCCGTCTCGGCCAACGCCAACGTGCCGCCCCAGCCCTTGACCGCCGCCACCACGAACATCAACAAGGTCAAGCCGATGAACGTGTAGGTCGGCAGGGCGAACGCCCGGCCCGACTCCTTGGTACCGCGCAGGTTCGCCAGCGCGAGCACCACGACGAACCCGACCGACAGCGCCACCGCGTGCGGCGCGAGCTCCGGCAGCGCCGAGGTGATCGCCACCACGCCCGACACTACCGAGACTGCGACCGTCATCACGTAGTCCACCAGCAACGCGCTGGCCGCCACCAGCGCCGCGGTCTCACCGAGATTGTCCCTGCTCACCACGAAGGCGCCGCCGCCGTTCGGGTAGGCGAAGCAGGTTTGCCGGTAGGACGCGACGACCACCACCAGCAGCATGACCACGGCCAGCCCGACCCACGGTGTCTGGGTCAAGGCGGCAACGCCACCGGCTGCTAACACCAGGACGATCTGCTCTGTCGCATACGCCACCGAGGAGATCGGGTCGCTGCAGAAGACCGGCAAGGCCAGCCAGGTAGGCAGCAACGTCTCGCCCAGCCGGGCACTGCGCATCGGCCGGCCGACGAGCAACCTCTTCAGCAGCAGGCTCACACCGCCGAGCCTCGCATCGCGGCAACCCGCCGGCACCGATCTTGACGCCTTCCTAACGGATCCACCCTGGCCGAGCTGTTGCGCTTCACCAACCTCAGCTGACGGCGGGGCCCAGCACCATCGTCAGCTGGGGGGTGAGGGTTCCTCGGCGCGTGCCTGACGGGAACCAGTCCTGCAGGGTGGGAGCAGCCGTCACCCGCACGTCGATCCGGGCCAGCCGAGTTACGCCGTAGCAGCTGGGTCGCACCGACCACAAGGTGCGGTGCGGGCCGAGCTGGACCAAACCGAGCAGTTTCGGTATCAGCATGGGCACCATGAGCCGGTGAGCGGTGGGGGTGGCTTCGACGCGCCAGCCGACTCCGGTCGCCGCCATCGACATGCCGTGCGCCGGCTGACCGTCGAAGCTGGCCAACGTTTTGGGCAACGCCCAGTTGGTGCGTCCACCGACCACGCTGGCCAGCGAGTCGACAGCGATGAAGGGGATGTGAGTGAACACGGTGGCGCCCCGGCGGTAGACGACTGCCCCGATGACCTCGCGGTAGCGCCCGACGGGAGTACGCAGGTACCGGATCAGCGCTCCGACCGTGGCGATCGGGGTGGCGCCGGCCGACACCTCCGTCGGCACCATCGCATCGATCGCCGCCCGGGCGCGAGCGTCCGGTCGATCCGTCCACAGCAGCGCGGTAGCGGTGACCCGCCACGGCGCGGGCGGGGCGGTTGCGGGCAAGCTGGCCAGGTCCTCGGGGCGCAACATCGTCTCCGGCGCGCCCGACAAATCAGCGAAGTCGCTGTTCACATCGTCAACTCCTCGGGTGGCCCCGACGCCGAGGTCCGCCGGGCCAGTGAGGTCGAGGGCTACCTCAGCTGAGCGCAGCCGCTGTTGTTACGAGGTAGCACCGATCACGCACGCCATACACAACGCCCCCGACGGGACGCCGTTGATGGTGAGGCCTTGGGCGGGTACGCGATGGCCACACACTGCCTGGGCGTGGCCGTTCGCTGCGGCGAGGTCGACACCAGCAGGTTGCAGCAGGTGCAAGCGCCCGTCATCGGGACTGCGTGCCCACCGCAGCTGTTCGACCCCAGGGCTGCCGGCCTGATCGCTGGGGTCCGGCTGACCTACCGGAGCGCGAACCGGCGTGGGGCGGCTTGGCCGTCGACCCGCTGGAGTCTTGGTGGGAAACTGTGGCTCGGGTATCCGCAGGGCCGCCAGATGCGATGCCCGGATCTGACAATCCGGCGGAGCCTGGTCCACAGTCGTCTTCCCCGGTCCGTAGTGAATGACAATTCTGGGTGTAGCCCCGTACGTTGCCGGACGCACAGGCCAAGCGACCAACTCGACACGCGGACAAAACCGACAGCGCGCCTGCCGGTTTTTCGGGCGGCAGGCGGTAGCCTCACCAGCGACCATCCCGGCCACAAAGCTCGGCGAAGTGCACTCAGTACGCACAATGCTTGGTTGACCACGGCGGCACTGGCTCGCGCTCCGTCGGTCGGGTCCGTTCGGGCAAATCGGACGGTGGGACGTGTATCAGTTCGGGGGACTATACATGAGACGTCTCATGACAAAACCGGCGGCCGAAGCGTCGTTGCGGCAAGGTCCAGCGCCGCTGCGCTGGCTGATCGGCGTGGAGCTGGCCCGCTACCGCAACTCGGCCAAGCTGTCGCTGACCGAGGCCAGTGAACAGAGCGGGATCAGCCGGGCCAAGCTCGGCCATCTGGAGACCGGTCGCCAGCAGCAGGATCCGCACGACATCGCGTGTCTGCTCGCCGGCTACGGCGCCGAGCAAGCCGATATCGACCGGCTTATCTTGCTCACCAGTCAAGCCGACGAGGCCAGCTGGTGGGCACCGTGGGCGCAGGTGGTGCCGGACTGGCTGAAGACGTTCGTCGGCCTGGAGGGCCTGGCCGAGCGTGAGTTCGTTTTCGAGCCCATGCTCATTCCGGGCCTATTGCAGACAGCGGAATACGCCGCAGCGGTCACGGCTCAGACGCCTCGAGTGCGCCCCGACTACAGCGAGCGGTTCGTCGGTCTTCGTATTGCCCGCACCCGCCGGCTCACCGATCTTCAGCGCCCACTGCAGCTGCACGCCATTGTCACCGAAGGTGCATTGCGCCTCGCCGTGGGTGACCGGGAGTTGCGGCGCGCACAGCTTCAGCATCTGCTGGCCATGGCTGAGCTGCCTACCGTGACGATTCAGGTGATCCGCCCCGAGGACGGTCCGCACACCGCGCTGACCGGTCAGTTCGTCGTGCTGGGTTTCGCGAACGTGCGCGCGATCGGCTACGTCGAACTCCACGACGGGGCAGTGTACTTACAAGACGCAGAACAGGTTCGGTCGTATACCATGGTGGCTGAGGATCTAAAGCGGGTCGCCCTTGACCGCGAACGGTCCATCTCATTCATCCATTCGGTCGTCGGGGAGTAGCGTTCGGAGGCACACACCGTGTCTAGCCCCTTACATATAGCCGCAGCTTCATGGCGCATCAGTAGTTTCAGCGGAAACAACGGCACCTGCGTCCAGGTCGCCACTTTGCCCGATGGTCGCATCGCGGTGCGCAACAGCAACCATCCCGACGATGGGGTGGCGCTGTTCACTCCCGCTGAGATATCCGCGTGGATCCACGGCGTCAAAGCCGGCGAGTTCGACGATCTCACGAGTTAACAGACGTGGATGGCCAGCACCGCGATGTCGTCGTCGGTGGGTGCCTCGGCTAGCAGGTCGTCACAGAGCGGCTCGATGAGGTGACGGGTGCTGGCAGCGACCCGGCCGACCAGGCGACTGAGGTTGTCGGTGAGGTCCGTGCCGCGGCGTTCGACTAGACCGTCGGTATAGAGCAACAGGGTCGAGCCAGCGGGCAGGGTGATCTCACCCTCGGTGCGCGACGGAGTCTGGGCGCAGACCAAGGCGGGCCCGCTGACCGCCGTCAGTAGCGCAACGCCGTCGTGGGTGGCGAGCAACGGTGGTGGGTGCCCAGCGCTGGCCCAGCGCATTGTCCAGCGGTCGTCGGTGCTGGTGAGATTGGCGTAGAGCAGCGTCGCGAACGGGGTGATCGCCAGGCCGGCGTTGATCTCGGCAAGCCGGTCCAGAATTGCGGCCGGTCCTTCGTCGCGGTCGAAGGCCAACCCGCGCAGGGTGGCGCGAAGGTGGCCCATCGTCGCGGCGGCGGTGATGTCGTGCCCGACGACGTCGCCGATCACCACTGCGAGCTGGTCCGGGCGGCGCTGGAACGCGTCATACCAATCGCCGCCGACCTCGTCGCGCCCGGCCGGGCGGTAGCGGGCGCAGATCCGCAGTCCGGGCACTGTCGGCGGCTCGGTGAGCAGGCTGCGCTGCAGCACCAACGCCGACTCACGGGTCGCCTGGTAGGTCAAGCCGTGTTCCAGGGCGATGCCAGCGTAGCGGGCGATCTGACCCAATGCGTGCAGATCGTCGTCGTTCCACGGCGGTCGGGTGTGATGCAGCAGGAAGGACACCACCGCCACCACGAGACCATCCACGATCACCGGGGCGACCACCACCTGGCTCAACCCGTCGCGGAAGATGTCAGCCGTTCCGGTCTTCCGCGACCACGATGGCACCTCGGCAGTGGACACGGGTTGGCGCACCAACTCACCGCCACGGATTGCCGCGGTGATCGGGTCGCCGTCGCCGTTCCAGCGCAGACCGGTCAGCCGCGGCGCCATCGTGACGCCGGGTATGCCGGCGACGGCCACCCGGTTGGTGATCACCGGCAGGGGCGGGTCGGCGCAGGGGGCCACCGGGCGGACCAGCACGTGCACCGTGGACAGATCAGCGAGCTCGGGGACAACCGCCCGGGCGAGTTCCTGAAGTTCCGCTCCCGGGTCGAGGCTACGGTTCAAACTCGCGCTCGCCCGCGCGAGCAGTTCCTGGCGGCGGGCGTGGCGTTCCAGCTCGCGGCGGGCTCGGACCCGGTCGGTGACCTCCACCGCTACCAACAGCAGACCCCGGTGGTCCACCCGATCGCCGGCGGTGCGACGGATCGCGGAGTAGGAGAAGTCGAAGAACCGTTCGCGGGGGCGCTGCTCCCCGGGCCAGAGCATGGTCACCGGGGCCTCAGCGGTGCGGTACTCCGCACCGCTGGCCAGTACCTGATCCATCAATGCGAAGAACTCATCCGGCACCTGCGGCATCGCCGCACGGGCGGGCCCTTCTAGCGGCAGCTTGCCGAACAGCGCCTCATAGGCAGGATTGTGATATTCCACGATGTGCTGCGGACCGCGGGTGACCGCGATCGCCGCCGGCGCGGCGGTG
>DASUII010000426.1:0-20108 GCA_036279835.1 Pseudonocardiaceae bacterium | reverse complement strand
CCTGGGCCCATCGTGGTCCCTGGGCCCATCGTGGTCCCTGGGCCCATCGTGGTCCCTGGGCCCATCGTGGTCCCTGGGCCCATCGTGGTCCCTGGGCCCATCGTGGTCCCTGGGCCCATCGTGGTCCCTGGGTCGGTCGTGGTCGCGTGGTCCGTCGTTGTCCCGCGGACCCTCGTTGTCCCGGGGACCGTCGTTGTACCTGGGTCCGTCGTGATCACGCGGCCCGTCATTGTCCGCCGGCTGCGGCGCGTGGTCGCGAGGTGCGTCATTGTGATCGAACCTGGCAGTCTCGTGGCGAGCCTCGGCGTGCTTCTCATGCCAGTTACCGGCGCTGTGGGGGAAGGACCAACCCAAGTCAGCGTGCGGCGCGCCTGCACCAGCATGCGTCTTGGCCACATCCCGCAGCAGTTCCGCGGCGATGCGCTCGCCGCCTCGAACGTCCAGGTCTGCAAGTCCTTCTGTAGCCACTGAAACATCCATTTCGCTATCCCTCCTCGTGGTCGCCCAATTCCCGGGCGACTTCGAAGGTGACGCTAGGACCGGCTCCTGTGGCTTCGCTGTGTGCCCGCTGTGTGTCCGGCCAGAGCACTACCGAGCCCGAAGACGACCCGTTCACAGGGAACGCACAGCTAAAACCAACTTGACTTGTTGTTTCCGCGGCTAGGTTCCTGCCAGGTGGGAGAAATCTCTTTGAAATAGCGCAGACCAGTGGATGATCGGAGTGAGACATGAGCCTCTGTGCGGGGGTCGCTCTTGGCGGCGATTCGGTCAGCGCCGTCGTGGCCAGCGAGGATACGCGGGCTTCAACTGCTGATCGGGTTTCTGTGCCGGCGCTTCTGGTGATCGCCCCCGGGGTGGGCGCCCTGGTGGGGCCTCAGGCCGAGCGCTTTGCCGCGTCCGGGGGTGGCACGGTGTTTCGTGACTTCGCCGATCGCGTCGGCGACCCGGTACCGGTAGTGGGTAGTGACGGCAGTTCCCGGCTGGGGGCGGATTTGGTGGCCATGACGATAGGGAGCGTCCTGCAGGGGCACGCAGCAGCCGGTTCCAAGCTCGAGCACCTCGCAATTGCGCACCCCAGCGACTGGGGACCATACGAGATGTCAGTGTTGCGTTCTGCGTTGACCTGCACCGAAGCCGAGGGGGTACCGACATCGCTGGTGAGCAGACCGATCGCGGCCGTTATCGCGGCAGTCGGCGCTGGGATGATGAGTTCGTCCGAGACGGTCATCGTTGCCGACATCTGCAGCCAAGGTAGTGAGGTCGCGCTGGTGACCGGCGCTGAGGGCCACGTGGGACACCTCGCCGCGACCTGTCGCACCGATGATCTCGGGTCCGCCGCGCTCGACCACGCGCTAGCCAGACACGTGCTCCAGCAGGTACGCGGTGAGCTACCCGCATCAGACCTGCGTGACCCCGCCAATCGGGCCATCGTGCGGCACGTCGTCGCGGCCACTCGACTAGCGCGTCAAGACCTCGTTCGTCACACATCCACGGTCGTCGACGTCCGGTTGCCCGCGCACAGCGTGCCTGTGCGGATTGTCCGTGCGGAGTTCGAATCGCTGGCGCGCGAACCAATCCGCGCAGGGCTATCCAGCATTACTCACCTCATGGGTCATGCGCACGGCATTGGCGTTGAAGTAAGGGCAATCGTACTCACCGGCGAGGTCGCCAGGACCCCACTGCTCACCGAACTTATTTCAGCGCAATGGCCCGCCCGAGTGGTTATTCCGCCGTCTCCGGAATGGGCTACGACGAACGGAACAGCGCGCATCGCTGTAGGCCGATCGCAGCCTCGTCTAATCACACCATTGAGCTCCGCACGACCGAACCTGTCGAACCCAGCCCGGCCGCAACCGGTGCAAAGTAGAGTCGATGGACCACAACCGCTCCGACGCAACCCCAAAACTCCAGCCAGCTCGTCCCACGCCAGCCCGGCCGTCTCCGGTGTCCAGCCCACCAGCGAACGAAAATGGACACTCAGGTGGGGCGCGATCCAGCTGACCGCAGCGCTCATCTCCGATTCCCACCGACAGCCGAGCGACCACCATGACCGCGGAGCGTCGTTGCGTCCCCGCGCCGTTCCACGACATGGCTAACTCGTAGCTTCTTCGCCGCGCCGCGTCGACCAGGTCGTAGCACCACTAGATGGTTGATTCCGTGAAGATCGTGTGAGGTGTGTCGTTACCGCAGACATGGGCGGAGGGCGTTCAAGATCAATGTGTGACCAAAGAACTGAACACCCTCCTGACCGCACTGTACGTGTTGATCGACGATCACGTGGTGACGGCGCGCGTCGGCCGTGGCCGGGCGCCCCTGCTGTCCGACAGTGAACTGATCACCCTGGCAGTGGCCCAGGTGTTGCAGGGCTATCACTGCGAACGGCGCTGGATCCGCCATATCCACAGCAGCCCCCAGTGGCGTGCCATGTTCCCCTACCTGCCCGACCAGTCGGGCTACCACAAGCGGTTGAAAAACGCCCATCCGCTGTTGTACAAGACCATCCTGACCCTGGCCGCATGCTGCCCGTCCTGGTTCGACGACCTGTGGATGACCGACGCCACCCCGGTGCCCTGCGGCATGTCACGCGAGACAGTGACACGCTCGGACCTGGCCGGGCACGCCGGCTACGGCTACTGCGCGTCGCATTCCCGCTGGTACTGGGGCCTGAAGCTCTACCTGGTCTGCACCGGCGACAGGATGCCGATCATGTGGTGCCTGGCCAACCCCAAGATCGGGGAACGCGAGGTGGTCGCCGCGCTGCTTCAACACAACCACCATCTCATCCGCACCGGGCAGATCCTGCTCGACGACAAGGGCTTCGCCGGCAAGAAGTTCAAGCAGCTCACCGACGCGATGGGACTGCGCCTGCTGCGCCCCGACCGCAAGGACGAGACCTACCGCAACGGCAACCTCGGCGGCGTGCGCCAGTGGATCGAATCGGTCAACCAGACCCTCAAAGGCCAACTCGACCTCGAAGACCACGGCGGCAGGACTCCCGCCGGAGTGTTCACCCGCATCGCGCAACGACTGCTGGCCATGGCCGCCGGGACCTGGCACAACTGGACCACCGACGTCACCAGCAAACGCTCACTGACCGCCTACGACCACTAACACCAACTTCACGGAATCACTCATCTAGTTCTTCTTGTCGTGCTTGTCGGGATCCGGCAGTGGCGGTGGTGGCTTGCCCGGTGGGAGCCGCCCGTCAGTCTGCGGGTCCGGTTTTGGGTCCGGCTTATCGGGAAGCGCGATCGCTGTAAAGGAGAGCCCCCGCACAGGGTCGGGGGTCCTGCGCGGGGGCTCTCGGTACGTTCTGTCGCCATCTGACTTCGGAGCGTTACAGGATGAGGGGAGATAAGTTGCGGCGGTCGCCGTGGCTGCCCGCTTGCGTGCTGTACCGATTGTGGCTCAGCTGCGAATGGGCAACCGGACGGTGAACGCGGTGCGCCCGGGCACGCTGGTGACGTCCACCGAGCCGCGGTGCGCAGCGACCACGGCGTCGACGATGGACAGTCCGAGCCCGGTGCTGCCGTTGGCGCGGGAGCGGGAGGAATCGCCGCGGGCGAATCGCTCGAACACGTGCGGCAGCAGGTCCGGCGGCACACCCGGCCCGTCGTCCACAACAGACAAGTTCACCTGCCCGTCGACTGGGGTAAGGGTGACGGCCACGGTAGTGCCCGCGGGGGTATGGGTACGCGTGTTGGCCAGCAGGTTGGCCACAACCTGCGCGAGACCGGCCGCGTCTCCGGTGACCGTCACCTGCTCGTCCGGGGCGGTGAGCTGCCAGTGGTGGTCAGGACTCATGGCGTGCGCGTCGCTCATCGCGTCGATGACGAGCCGCGACAGGTCGACCGGCTCACGGCCCAGCGGCCGGCCGGCGTCGAGGCGCGCGAGCAGCATCAGGTCCTCGACCAGGGTGGTCATCCGTTCGGTCTGCGACTCCACCCTCGCGAGCATGCGCGCAATCTCGGGGGGGACAGGCACGGCGCTGCGCCGGGTGAGCTCGGCGTAGCCGCGGATGGCCGCGAGCGGAGTACGCAGCTCGTGGCTGGCGTCTGCGACGAAGCGCCGCAGCCGGGTCTCGCTGGCTTGGCGGGCCTCCAAGGCCGCACCGACGTGGCCGAGCAACCGGTTGAGCGCGAGGCCGACCTGGCCGACCTCGGTCCGCGGGTCGGTGTCGGCGTCGGGGACCCGCTCGGCTAGCGCCACCTCGCCACGGTCCAACGGCAGCTCAGCCACCCTTCCGGCAGTCCCCGCCACCCGGGTCAGCGGGCGCAGCGTCAGCCTCACGATGGCCGCACCCACTATCCCGGTGAACACCAGCGCGAATCCGATGACGATCACCTCGACGGTGATCAGCCGAGTGACCGTTTCATCGAGTCCGGCCAGCGGCAGGCCGGTGACGAGGACGTCGCCGTCTACCGCTCGCACCGCAACCACTCGATAGTCTTCGGAGCCGACTCGCAGGCTGCGGGGCCTGCCGTCGACGGGCAGCGCGACCAACGCGGCCGCTTCAGAACTGGACAGCTGCTCAGGCGCGCCGCTGCGGTCCAGAACACCGCCCTGAGTCACCCGGCCGTCGACAATCCGCGCGCCGAGCGTGTCGACCGACTGGCCGGGGGTACCAAGGAACCCGCCGCGCCTGTCGTTGGAGGGTGGACGGGAGCCGGCTAGCGGTCCGGCAAGCGCGCCGGCGAAGCGGTCCCGGGAGCCGGCGAGCTGGGCGTCGAGCCGGTGGAGGAGAAAGGCATGCAGCTCCACCGCGGTGACTACCCCGACGACGACGCCCACCAGCGCGAGTAGCGCCAGTAGGGCGGCCACCAGGCGGGCCCGCAGCGAGTGCATCGCGCTCAGTCCGCCGCGGGCTTGAGCACGTAGCCGGCACCTCGCATGGTGTGGATCATCGGTGGCCGGCCGGCATCGACCTTCTTGCGTAGGTAGGAGATGTAGAGCTCGACGACGTTGGAATTGCCGCCGAAATCGTAATGCCACACCTGATCGAGGATCTGAGCCTTGGACAGCACCCGGCGAGGGTTGCGCATCAGGTAACGGAGCAGCTCGAACTCCGTCGCGGTCAGCTCGACGATGTCGCCGTCGCGGCAGACCTCACGGCTGTCCTCGTCGAGGACCAGGTCGCCGACCACCACTGCCGGCGTGCGGGCCACGGTCATCCCCGAGCGGCGCAGCAACGCCCGCAGCCGAGCCATCACCTCCTCCAGGCTGAACGGTTTGGTCACGTAGTCGTCGCCACCGACGGTGAGCCCGGCGATCCGGTCTTCGACGGCGTCCTTGGCCGTGAGGAAGAGCACCGGCAGCGTCGGCGTGCCCGCGCGTAACCGGCGTAGCACCTCCAGCCCGTCGATGTCGGGCAACATGATGTCAAGAACCACCAGGTCTGGCCCGAACTCGCGCGCCGTGCGTACTGCAGAGAGCCCGTCGCCGGCGCTGCGCACGTCCCAACCCTCGTAGCGCAGCGCCATCGTCAGCAGCTCAGCCAGCGACACCTCGTCCTCGACGACGAGCACCCGCACCGGGGCACCATCGGCGCGGCGTAGCTCAGCGTCCACCAGGGTCATGCTGCCACCCTCGCCCAGCCGGCTGTGCGCCAGCTAGGGGCTAGCTGTGTGCGCCCTGTGCTGCAATTCAGCTGCAGCCGCTGGTTGAGCCACAGCCCTCGCAGACGTAGCAGGATCCGGCAGGACGCATCTTGGTTCCGCAGGTCAGGCATAGCGGCGCGTCAGCCGCCTTCCCCATCTGCAGCTCCAGCAACTCGGTGGAACTACCCACGTATATCGGAGCCGGCCGGCCCGGTAACGCCGGAGCCGGATTGCTAGCGTCCACTGAGGTACGTAGGGACTCGACGTCGGACTCGCTGCCCGCGTCGATGCCGTAGTCCGCAGCCACTTGCGCAGTGCGCTCGTCGGCAGTCAGGATGCCCAACTGGTCCCGCTTATCCTTAGGCAACTGATCCAGCGCGAGCCGACGGAACAGATAGTCCACCACGCTGGACGCCATCCGGACGTCCGGATCATCGGTCATCCCCGCCGGCTCGAAGCGCATGTTCACGAATTTTGACACGTACGTCTCCAGGGGCACTCCGTACTGTAACGCTATCGAAATGGCGATCGAGAACGCGTCCATCACACCGGCCAGCGTAGAACCCTGTTTGGACATCTTCACGAAGACCTCGCCAAGGCCGCCATCCGGGTAAGACCCTGCCGTCATATAGCCCTCGGCGCCACCGACGGTGAAGGACACCGTTTCACTGGGCCGCTTCTTGGGCAGCCGCTTGCGCACCGGCCTGGCGTCGGCCAGCTGTGCCTTGTCCGCTCCTGCGGTCGAGGTCTTTCCCGTCGACAACGGCTGGCCAACCTTACAGTTGTCTCGGTAAATCGCCAGCGCCTTGACTCCCATTTTCCAGGATTGCAGGTAGATTTCCTCGACCTCGTCGACCGTGGCCGTCTCCGGCATGTTCACGGTCTTGCTGATTGCACCCGAGATGAACGGCTGCGTCGCCGCCATCATCCGCACGTGGCCCATCGGGGGGATGGCCCGCTCCCCCATCGCACAATCAAAGACCTCGTAATGCTCGGTGCGCAACCCAGGGGCGTCAATCACGTGGCCGTGCTCCGCGATGTACTCGACGATCGCCTCGCTTTGCTCCTGCTGGTAACCCAAAGCGGCAAGCGCCTTGGGCACAGTCTGGTTGACGATCTGCATGGATCCACCACCAACCAGTTTCTTGAATTTCACCAATGAGAAGTCTGGCTCGATACCAGTCGTATCGCAGTCCATCATGAAACCGATAGTGTTGTGACTTATAAATCCGGCCGCGACATAGGTTACGTTGGAGGGTACTGACAAATCATAAGTCGGTTGCACACCGCCGTCCTCATTCGACGTAACCATCTCGAACAGATACCCGAGAGCGTCGTCAAGGCGGCAATCAGGGCGCTCTGCCCGGATCCGGCGGGCCAGGCCACGGCTGATCCCACCGTACTTGCGTAACGACTGCACTACCGGACCACGGAGCTCGTGTCCGCACGGCACCAACTCGTCCCAGATGTGTCGGGGCAGTATGATTCGGTCGTTCGTGCCGCTGGCTACCGGCTCGAGTTCAGCCAACAGGCCAGCTTTTCGGTTACCCATAAAGCCGATGAGCTCATCATAGGCCAATGCGTGGTCGACATTACGTATGCGGAGCTGGAAAACCGGCCCGCCCCACCCACTGACTGTCTCTCTCGTCGTCGTGGGGAGGCCGACACAGAGCAGCATGGCGCGCAGATCGTCGGCGAACGTCGTCGACCTCGTCGACACACTGGGCACTCCCTCTTGCACGGTGCCGTCTGCCTCGAAGACACCACGCAAGAAGGCCGAGTACACCTCGACGTTATTGGTTTCGCGGATCGCTTCAGGAACTCGCGGTGTCCAACCTTTTCCGGAATGATCCTCGCCCGGGAGATCCTTCGCAAATCCTGCCGCCTGCCACCACCGGGCGAGCCGCATCGACTGCAGGACGACCTCCTGATATCCATCCCTAGCGCCGACTACCGGTTCCAGTCCGAAAAGACTCTTCGAGAGGATACCCAGACGTTCCACAACATCTAGATCCGAATCAGCCACGCATAGACGTATACCCTTCGAGTGCAAGCTGCCATCGCCCATGAAGTACCCGACAAGCTCGGCGAGCTCTGCGTCGACGGTCTGCGGCACCCGCAAGTTTCGATCACCAGCGTAGTAGGCTTGATCGAGTACGGGCAACGGAACATCCCGCGGCGCTCCGACCAGAACACCCAACTGCATCGGCACCATGTCGCTCACGGTGATATCAGCGAGCCGCTTCCATTTCAACTGCCCGGTCTTCGGATCAACGACTTTGATCCGATGCGTCAGCGTTCCTTGGATCCGATAACCGCCTCGGGTCACGATCCGACGGGTCGGTTCCTCCCCATTGACGAAAAACCGCGTCGCCTGCCGTGGACCGTCGTCAGTCGAGACCTGCGCGTCAAGTTCCTGCCAACGGTCGCCGTAGACATCGCCGAGGTCGCTTAGCCGAGCCAGGCCACGGTCGGTCGTCACCAATGTGTCCGCGACCAAGCAGCCAGTCGGCGCCAATACACTAGCCTGAGCGTTACGCCAACCATTGTTCTCGCCAATCCTCATACCATCCTGCCACGCTCTTGTAGCGACCTTCTGCACGGCGCGATCATTGTGGTCGTAGGTTCGGATCAGGTCATTCGCGCCAGCGTGCTTGCGCATTACTCGCTGGTGCGCTTCGGCGTTACGGGCATAGCCTTCATAGGGACCGACGACTCCGGCGAGCTCCGCGGAGCGTTTATAAGCAGTACCGGTCATCAGCGAAGTGATCGCCGCAGCGAGCGCGCGTCCGCCGCCCGAGTCGTAGGCGTGCCCAGTAGCCATCAACAACGCTCCGAGATTAGCGTAGCCGATACCGAGCTGCCGGAACGCCCTCGTGGTTTCACCGATGGCCGTAGTCGGGAAATCCGCGAAGCAGATCGATATATCCATCGCGGTGATCACCAGCTCTACCGTCTTCGAGAACAACTCCGCATCGAATGTGAGGTCCTCGCGGAGGAACTTCATCAGATTGATGGACGCGAGGTTGCAACTGGAGTTGTCCAGGTGTAGATACTCACTGCATGGATTGGATGCGTTGATGCGTCCGGACTCCGGGCAGGTGTGCCAGTCATTGATCGTATCATCGTATTGCAGGCCAGGATCGGCGCATTCCCACGCGGCCTTGGTGATATCGCGGAAGAGGTCCTTCGCCCGCACCGTCTCGATGACCTCACCGGTCATCCGGGCACGTAGCCCGAACTCGTCGTCGGCCTCCACGGCGCGCATGAACTCGTCGGAAACCCGGACCGAATTGTTGGCATTCTGGTATTGGACCGACGTGATGTCTTTGCCGCCGAGGTCCATATCGAACCCGGCGTCCCGGAGCACCCTGATCTTGCGTTCCTCAGATGCCTTGGTCTGGACGAATTCGGCGATATCCGGATGATCGACATCGAGCACAACCATTTTGGCGGCGCGACGGGTCGCACCTCCCGATTTGATGGTACCCGCCGAGGCGTCCGCCCCGCGCATGAAGCTCACCGGACCGGATGCGGTGCCGCCAGAGGACAGCAGTTCCTTCGACGAGCGGATACGGGAAAGATTCAGGCCGGCACCTGAACCGCCCTTGAAAATAAGCCCCTCTTCCCGGTACCAGTTGAGAATTGATTCCATCTCGTCGTCGACCGAAAGGATAAAACACGCAGATACTTGTTGCGGCGATGCGGTCCCGACGTTGAACCAGACCGGGGAATTGAAGCTGAACACCTGGTGCAGCAGCATCCAGGTCAGCTCCTGGGAGAAGATCTCCTCGTCGGTATCGGTGGCGAAGTATCCGTGCTGGACACCGGCTGCGGTGTAGGTGGTCACGACCCGGTCGATCAGCTGGCGCAAGCTCGACTCGCGCTGCTCGCTACCCACCGCGCCACGAAAGTATTTGCTGGTCACGATGTTGACCGCGTTAACCGACCACGAGTCGGGGAACTCCACCCCGCGCTGTTCGAAGTTGACCGTGCCGTCCCGCCAGTTCGTCATCACGACATCCCGGCGTTGCCATGTCACCTCGTCGTAGGGATGGCGCGCCGCGGTGGTGTAGACCCGCTCAATCCGCAGCCCGCGCTTGGGTCGCGCGGCAGGCGAAGCTCCAGCGGTTCCCGCACCGTTGCCAGCCGGAGTCCCGACGGTCTCGGTCATCCCTCATCCCTCTCAGTCGCGGTGTGCATACTCCCGGCGTCGGGTCTCTCCCCGTCCGGAGCGGTCGGAATCTTCGTCGTGCGGTCGTGGCGTGGGAGGTCACGCAGGCTACGGATCTCCTTCTCGAAGTCCTCGATCGACGAGAACGATCGGTAGACGCTCGCGAAACGTAGGTAGGCGACCTCGTCGAGGTCCCGCAACGGGCCGAGGATGGCCAACCCGACCTCCTGGCTGGGCACCTCGGCGCTACCCAAGGACCGGATCGCCTCTTCGACCCGATGCGCCAACTGCTGTAGCGCACCCTGGTCCACCGGACGCCCCTGGCAGGCCCGGCGTACTCCACGGACGATCTTGTCGCGGCTGAACGGCTCGGTGACACCCGAGCGTTTCACCACGGCCAGCACCAACTCCTCCACCGTCGTGAACCGCCGGCCGCACGTCGGGCACGATCGGCGCCGGCGGATCGCCTGACCGTCCTCCACCTCGCGCGAGTCGATGACACGCGAGTCGCCGTGCCGGCAGAACGGACAGTGCATACCTCACCCCTTCCGCGTCACAGCGATGTGGAGCCAACCCAAGGTGTACGTGAACCACGTCGGTGTAACTACTATATGTTGTGGTGGCCGCCATGTCGAACCGCCACGCACGGGCGCCTTTGTCAGCGTCCGTCGGGCACCTGCAACGGCTGACCGGGCTCTATGGCTGAGCCCACGATCCCATTCAGTTGCCGAATCCGGTGCACCACCGCATCCTGGTCAGCCTGTGGCGCCACCCGCCGCGCCACGTCCCAGAGGGTCTCGCCCCCGCCCACGCGGGTCACCGCCGTCTTCACCGGAATCCCAGAGGTGGCGTCCTGCCCGATCCAACCAAGACCACCCACTATGGCCACCGTCACGGTTGCGGCAGCGACTACCTTCGCCAACCGGCCCGACCGCAACGCGGATGGGCGTGTCGCTGTCATCCCGCGTTGCGTCGGGACCAGCGTCTGCCGAGGCGCTACGCATCGCACCTGGCGATTCCGTAGCGTGGGAGCGGACGGTGGCACAGGCGCTGGAGGTATGCGCGCTGGCAGCCGCCGGACCGGCGTGGGGCCGCTGGGCACGACCTTGACACTGCGTGCCGCGGGCGAACTACTCAACCGTGCTGGTGCCGTCATCGAGACTCCTCATCGCGGGTACCATCGAACGCAAGTTCGATCGAACTGCTGCGGTGTCTATCACGGCACCCCGACAGAGTCGGTGACCCTGCGGCGTGTTGTTCGAACAGATGTTTGATCTTTGGCCGTACGGTGGTTAACGTCAGCGTCGTTACCCACCGTGCGGGTCCGACGGTGGTCTCGTCACTTCGCCAGAGGAGGAGCGTTGGGAAAACAGCCGAGCGACGAGCCGGTGGTAGCCGGTTCCACAGCGCAGACGCACAGCCCGAGCCGCACCGCGCCGGTCCATACTTTCCCTGACCTCGATGACAGCACTGGCAAGGACAGTCTCACACCGCGCCAGCGCCGGGTCCTCGAGGTGATCCGGGAGTGGGTGCAGCGGTTCGGCTACCCGCCGAGTGTGCGCGAGATCGGCGAGGCGGTCGGGCTCACGTCGACATCGTCGGTCGCACATCAGCTGCGCGCCCTGGAGACCAAAGGCTACTTGCGCCGGGACCCCAACCGGCCTCGTGCGGTCGGTGTCCGACCCGCCGACAGTCCACCTCAGGCATCGGAAACCCTCAGCGAGGAGCCCGATCGCCCCAAGCCTGTTTTCGTCCCCGTGGTCGGCCGGATCGCCGCAGGTGGTCCGGTGCTCGCCGAGCAGGCCGTCGAAGACGTCTTCCCGCTGCCGAAAGAACTCGTCGGTGAGGGATCGCTGTTTCTGTTACGGGTCGTGGGTGACTCGATGGTGGAAGCGGCGATAACCGACGGAGACTGGGTGGTCGTCCGCCAACAGCCCAGCGCCGAGAACGGAGACATCGTCGCCGCCATGATCGACGGTGAGGCGACCGTGAAAACATTCAAGCGCCGTGACGGGCACGTATGGCTGCTCCCCCACAACCCCGCCTACCAGCCGATTCCGGGCGACGAAGCGACCGTACTCGGCCGGGTGGTGACGGTGCTGCGACGGCTGTGAGCCTGGACGGTGGCTGGACTAGACCAGATACGCGGCCAGTGCGCCGGCGAGGTCCGGGCGCACCCGTGCGCGCAGCCGGGTACCACTTTCAGTGTGGTCGGTATCCAGCATTTCGCCTTCGGCATGCACCCGGGCGACCAACGCACCTTCGGTCCACGGCAACAACGCGTCGACTTCAACGTGCGGTTGCGGCAACCCGTCGACGATGCGCTGGACCAACCCGGCAATGCCGGCCCCGGTGTGCGCGGAGACGAAGGACGCGTTGGGCAGCACATGGCGCAGGCGAGACAGCACGAGCTGGTCTGCGTCGTCGATCTTGTTCACCACCAGTAACTCGGGCGGCATCGGCGCCTCGCGACCCTGGGTGATCTCAGCGAGGACCTCGCGCACTGCCTCTACCTGGAGTTCAGGCATCGGATCGGCGCCGTCGACCACATGCAGCAGCAGATCCGCGTCGGCTGTCTCCTCCAGCGTGGAGCGAAACGCCTCCACCAACTGATGCGGTAGGTGGCGGACAAAACCGACGGTGTCGGTCAGTGTGTACTCCTGGCCTTGTGGTGTGCTGGCCCGGCGAGTGGTGGGATCCAGAGTGGCGAACAAGGCGTCCTGCACCAGCACCTCGGCGCCGGTGATCACGTTGAGCAGGCTGGACTTGCCCGCGTTGGTGTAGCCGACGATGGCCACATTGGGCACCTCGTTGACTCGCCTGCGACCCCGCTTGGTGTCGCGGATCGTCCGCATCGCGGCGATCTCGCGGCGCAGCTTGGCCAGCCGGCGGTGGATGCGCCGCCGGTCGGTCTCCAGCTTCGTCTCCCCTGGGCCGCGAGTACCCACGCCACTACTGGCCCCGCCACCCGCACCGCCGGCTTGCCGGGACAACGACTCGCCCCAACCACGGAGCCGCGGCAGGAAGTAACTCAACTGGGCCAGCTCGACCTGCGCCTTGCCTTCCCGGGAGCGGGCGTGCTGGGCGAAGATATCCAGGATCAGTGCGGTCCGGTCGACCACTTTGACCTTCAGCTTGGCCTCCAGCTGCCGCAGTTGGCCGGGGCTGAGTTCTCCATCGCAGATCACCGTGTCCGCGGCGGTGCGCAGGACGATCTCGCGCAGCTCGAGGACCTTGCCGGAGCCGATGTACGTCGCCGGATCGGGGCGCTCGCGGCGCTGGACCATCGCGTCGAGTACCTGGGACCCGGCAGTCTCGGCAAGCCGTGCCAGTTCGGCCATCGACGCGCTGGCCTGGGCCGCGGAGTCGTCGGTCCATACCCCGACGAGCACCACGCGCTCCAGGCGAAGCTGCCGGTACTCGACTTCGGTGACATCAGCGAGCTCGGTGGACAGCCCGGGCACGCGACGTAGCGCGGAGCGCTCTTCGAGATCCAGTTCTCCTCGCGAGGTAGAGCTCGGACCGCGGGACGGAAAATTCGGTGAGGTTGTCATACGCCTCTCATCGTGACACGTCTGGGCGAATCATGCTCTCGAATTCCCCAGAGCATCCAGCTGATCAGTGCGCCGACCACCAGTCGAGAGCCAGCCGGCCCCGTGCGACGAGAACCGCGGGACCGGTCAGCATGCTGCCGTCCCGAGTGATCTCGACGTGCAGCCGGCCTCCCGACACCTGTACCTCCGCCGCGCCGGTGTCCTGGTGTTGCGCGTCCAGCGCTGCCGCGAGCGCAGCCACCGTTCCGGTACCACAGGAGCGGGTCTCGCCCACTCCCCGTTCGTGCACCCGCATCCGCAGGTGCCCGGCGGACAGCACGTTGATGAACTCGACGTTGACGCCGTGCGGGAAGGTTGCGGGATCGTGCCCCGGCGGCACGGAGAGGTCCAGCTGCTCCACCGCCACCTCGGTCACGCAGGCCAGATGGGGATTGCCGAGGTCCACCACTAGCCCCGAGAATGCCGCACCCCCAACGGTCACCGTGGACTTGCCGTTGCGCTGCACCTGACCCATCTCGACGGTCACCGAGCCGTCCTCATTGCACCGCACTGCGCGCGGACCGGACCTGCTGCCGATCCGGAACTCACGATCGGAAACAAGCCCAGCGTCAGTGAGGTAGCGGGCGAAGACTCGGGCCCCGTTGCCACACAGCTCAGCGACGGAACCGTCGGCATTGCGGTAGTCCATGAACCACTCGTCCGGTGAAGTGCCCGGCGGCGGGTCGCTCACCAGCGCACCCGACACCACCCGCAGCACCCCGTCGGCCCCCAGTCCGCCGCGCCGGTCGCACAGCACGCGCACCCGAGATGGTGTCAGGTCCACCGCGCCGGTGGGGTCGGGTAACAGGACGAAGTCGTTCTCCGTCCCGTGCCCCTTGAGAAACTCGATGCCCTGCTCCATCGGCTCCGAGCCTAACCGTCCGCGGCCAGGCGCAGCGTGGCCTCGAGCAAGTGGGGATGTTGGCAGTCCAACCAGCTGATCCGACCGTCGCGCCGAAACCAGCTGCGCTGCCGGCGGATGAAGCGCCGGGTCGCTTGGGCGGTCGGGCCGGCGGCGCAGGCAGGATCAGCTCCCGCGTCCAGTGCGGCGATGACCTGCTGGTAGCCCAGGGCCCGCGACGCCGTCCGGCCGTCCCGTAGGCCGCGAGACAGCAATCCGCGGACTTCCTCGACCAGCCCGTCGGTGAACATCCGATCCACCCGCGCGTCGACCCGCGCGTCGAGGACCGCGGGATCGGTATCCAGCCCGATGATCGCGGCTCGGTAACGCGCCGGACCGGGCGGTGGCAGCGCCGCGGAGAACGGACGACCGGTGAGCTGGATGACCTCCAGCGCCCGCACCACCCGGCGGCCGTTGCTCGGCAGGATCCGGCCGGCAGCTACCGGATCGAGTCGATGCAGCCGGTGATGCAGTGCCGACGCCCCCTGCTGTGCCAGCTCGGCCTCAAGCTCCGCACGCAGTTCGGGGTCGGTGCCCGGGAAATCCAAGTCGTCCAGCACAGCCTGCACGTACAGTCCCGAGCCGCCGGCGAGCACCGGCACCGCACCCGCGGCGAGTAGCTCCTCGACGATGCGGCGGGCTTCGCGTTGGTAGGCCGCCACCGATGCGGTCTCGGTGACGTCGAGGACGTCTAGCAGATGGTGCCGCACCGCGGCGCGCTGCGGTGGTGGCAGCTTCGCGGTACCGATGTCCATGCCACGGTAGAGCTGCATGGCGTCGGCGTTGACCACCTCGCCACCCAGACTGCGGGCCAGCTTCACCGCAAGGTCGGACTTGCCGGTGCCGGTCGGACCGACCACCGCCAGGGCGCGTGGATTCATCCCACCGGCACCGGGATCGGTGGAAGTGGTGGCACCTCCACGCGTACGATCACCGCTGCAGGTTAGTGCCACTTCGCACCTGCTTCCCTGTCCGCGCGCCCGAACTGCTTCAATGCGGCCCTGGCCGAGCATTCGGGACAGCACGTCGAGGTGCACGCACCCTGTGCAGTCGGGCGCCCGCAGGACGCGGCGGCGGGCACGAGGTCGAGGAAGGCCGGCATGACCGAGAACAACCAGACCGAGCAACATCTGGAGACTAGTGCTCAACTCGGTCCCCGTCCCGTCGTGTTGCGTGCCTGCCGTGATCCGCAACGCTGGGGCCGAATCGCTGCCGACGGGACGGTGTACACCCACACCGCACAGGGCGAGCGAGCAGTCGGTTCGTGGCAGGCCGGCACGACCGAGGAGGGGCTAGCTCACTTCGCGCGCCGCTTCGACGACCTGCTCACCGAAGCCGAACTGCTCGAGTCTCGGTTGACGTCGGGAGTGGCTGACCCCAAGCATGCGCTGTCCCGGGTTCAAACCTTGCGCGATGACATCGTCGAACCGACCGCCGTGGGCGACCTGGTAGGGCTCACCGCTTTCCTGGACCACCTGCAACGACGCGCCGAAGACTGCCTCGCCGGCGCTAAGACGGCCCGAGAGCAAGCCAGAGCGCGAGCAACCGCTCGCAAGGAGGCACTGGCGCAGGAGGCCGAGCAGATCGGCGCCGAGTCCACCCAGTGGAAAACCGGCGGCGACCGGCTGCGCACCATTCTGGACGAGTGGAAGACGATCAAAGGCGTAGACCGGAAAACCGACGAGGCGCTATGGCGCCGCTTCTCCAAGGCCCGGGACGCCTTCGCTAGGCGACGCGGCGCGCATTTCGCCGAACTCGACCGGCAGCGCGTCGGGGCCAGGAGCCGTAAGGAGCAGCTGGTCGTTGAGGCCGAGACACTCGCCGAGTCCACCGACTGGGGCGCCACCGCGAGTCGCTTCCGAACCATGATGGCCGAGTGGAAGGCGGCAGGCCGCGCCCCCAAGGAAGCCGACGATGCCTTGTGGCAACGATTCCGGGCTGCCCAGGAACGCTTCTTCAGCCATCGCTCCGCGACCTTCTCCAGTCGCGACTCGGAGTCGGAGCGCAACGTGACGCGGAAGCAGGAGCTGGTCGCTGCCGCGGAACGGATTGATCCCGCCGGTGACGTCGAGGCGGCCCGAGCGCAGCTGCGGAGCATTCAGGAACGCTGGGAAGCCGTGGGCAAAATTCCGCGCGAGCGGGTCAAAGAACTCGAAGCCCGCTTGCGCGCCGTCGAGGATCGAATCCGCACGGCGACCAACACGCAGTGGAAACAGATCGATCCGGAGTCCGAGGCCCGGGTGGCCCAGTTCCGGGAAAGGGTGGAGCAGTACGAGGCACAGGCAGCGAAGGCCCGCGCCGCTGGCGATGACCGCCGCGCCAGCACCGCACAGGCCCAGGCTGAACAGTGGCGGGAGTGGCTGGCCGCCGCAGAACGGGCTGTCACCAGCCAGTGAAGGCAACCAGCTACTGGCGGGACAAGGCTATTGGCGGGACAGGGCCAGCCGCACCCATTGCACGGCCAGTACCGCCACGGCCAGCACCGCCAATACCAGTCCTATTCCGGGCCCGGGGCCGTGCACGGTCTGCCGCGACCAGATCGCCCACACCCCGTCGAGCACGCAATAGGTACAACCCAGTGCGGTGGCCCAGACCAGACCCCAGCGTCGGGTGACGAGAGCCAGGACGGACAGACCCACGCCCACGGTCAGCGCTAGGCCCCCGAACATCCGCGGCAACAGTCCGACCCGGTCAGCCGGGTTGGCGGCACCGCTGAGCACGTCCCAGCCGCTGGCGTCGCCCACCCACGGCAACGCGATGGCCAGCAGCAGCAGCATGATCGCCCCGGAAATCACCGCCGCTCGGGTGCCCGGGTCGACCCGATGCAATGCCGAGCGCTCCACCGCGTCGATTTCAGCCCGCAGCGCAGCGATGCCATCCGGATCGTCGGTCATATCGCCGTCCTCACAGAGCTCCCGAAAAAGAGGGTCATGTTGGGGAGGAGAACGAGGGTAGTCCGAGCAGGACTCCTGGGGTGGTCGGGCGTCGACCGGCGGCCCACGCGTCACCGGCGGCGGTCCGGCGGTGAGCCCGCAAGGCAAAGTCGGAGACCAGATGGTGCGGCGCCGCATAGGTGATCTCCGCGAGGACGACGTCGCCAGGCCGGATTTCGCTTTCTCCCGGTTCGAAGTGCACCAGCCGACCGTCCCTGGCTCGCCCGCTCATTCGCCGGGTGGCCGCGTCTTTGCGGCCCTCACCCTCGGAGACCAACACCTCCACCACGCCGGCGACGAGGTTCCGGTTGAGTTCCCAGGAAATGCTCTCCTGCAGCGCGACGAGCCGCTCATAGCGGTCCTGCACGATCGCCTTGGGCACTTGGCCGGCCATGTCGGCGGCCGGTGTGCCGAGACGGCGCGAGTACTGGAAGGTGAACGCCTGCGCGAAGCGTGCTTCGCGGACCACGTCCAGGGTGGCCTGGAAGTCGGCCTCGGTCTCGCCGGGGAATCCGACGATGATGTCGGTGGACAGCGCCGCGTCGGGCATCGCGGCGCGAACCTCCCCGACGATCTTGAGGTAACGCTGCGCCCGGTAGGAGCGGCGCATCGCCGCCAGGACAGTATCCGAGCCGGACTGCAACGGCATGTGCAGCTGGTGGCAGACGTTCGGGGTGGCCGCCATCGCCTCGATGACGTCTGAGGTGAAGTCCCGCGGATGCGGCGAGGTGAAGCGCACCCGTTCCAGTCCCTTGATCGTCCCGCAGGCCCGCAGCAGGTCGCCGAATGCGCGCCGATCCCCGAAGTCGACCCCGTAGGCGTTGACGTTCTGCCCCAGCAGGGTCACCTCGAGCACACCCTCGGCCACCAGCGCCTCGACCTCCGCGAGCACGTCACCAGGCCGCCGGTCGACCTCCTTGCCGCGCAGCGCGGGCACGATGCAGAACGTGCAGGTGTTGTTGCAACCCACCGAGATCGACACCCACGCGGAGTGCGCCGAGTCCCGCTTGGCCGGCAACGCGGACGGAAAAACCTCCAGCGACTCGGCGATCTCGATCTGGGCTTCGTCGTTGTGCCGGGCCCGCTCCAGCAGTACCGGCAGCGAGCCGATGTTGTGGGTGCCAAACACCACGTCCACCCAGGGCGCCCGCCGGATGATCTCGCCGCGGTCTTTCTGCGCCAGGCAGCCGCCGATGGCGATCTGCATCCCTGGATGATCGCGCTTGATCGGGCGGAGCTGACCGAGGTTGCCGTAGAGCCGGTTATCGGCGTTTTCGCGCACCGCGCAGGTGTTCAGGACGATCACATCGGGAGTCGCGTCCTTCCCCGCGGGAACATACCCGGCCGACTCGAGCAGCCCGGCCAATCGTTCGGAGTCGTGCACGTTCATTTGGCAGCCGTAGGTGCGCACGCGGTAGCTGCGTGGACACTGCTCGGTACTCGCCGTCATCCGCAGATCACCTTTCCTTACCGTTCCAGGGTAGGGCCGGGTCGAACCCGCTATCGCGCCACCCTCGTCGCACGGGCAACCGCGTGGTATGGATGACCTCGACGCACCGCCCACTTGGAGGATCGGATGAGCGCTCCCGCGGCAGCCGACCCGCCGATGATCCGGATGGTGGGCGTGCACAAGCATTTCGGTTCGCTGCATGTGCTACGCGACATCAACCTTGAGGTTGCGCGCGGCGAGGTGGTGGTGGTGCTGGGGCCGTCCGGGTCCGGCAAGTCGACGCTGTGCCGCAGTATCAACCGGCTGGAGCCGATCGACCAGGGCAGTATCGAGATTGACGGAATACCGCTGCCCGAAGAAGGTCGGGCGCTGGCCCGGCTGCGGGCCGATGTCGGCATGGTCTTTCAGCAGTTCAATCTCTTCGCCCACAAGACGATCGCGGAGAACGTCGAGCTCGCTCCGGTACGGGTCCGCCGGATCAGCAAACCCGAAGCGCACGAGGCTGCGATGCAGCTGCTCACCCGGGTCGGGATCAGCGATCAGGCCGATAAGTACCCCGCGCAGCTCTCCGGCGGTCAGCAGCAGCGCGCCGCGATCGCCCGCGCGCTGGCCATGCGCCCGAAGGTGATGCTCTTCGACGAACCGACCTCGGCGCTGGACCCCGAGATGGTCCAGGAGGTGCTCGACGTGATGACGTCGCTGGCGCGCGAGGGCATGACCATGCTGGTGGTCACCCATGAGATGGGATTCGCCCGCCGCGCCGCACACCGGGTCGTGTTCATGTCCGACGGCGAGATCGTCGAGGACTCGGTGCCCGAGCAGTTCTTCACCGCACCACGATCAGAACGCGCCACGGATTTCCTCGGCAAGATCTTGACCCATTGACGACCGAAGCAACGAACGGAGTGGCAGATGAAGCTGCGCGGCGTGGTGGTCGGCCTGCTGTTAAGCAGCCTGGTGCTGGTCGCCTGCGGTCGAGAAACCTCCCAGGGGGCGACCAGCGCCAAGGTTCCCGCGCCTAGAGTGGCGCAGAACGTCACCGTCCAAAGCTCACCCACCTTTGCGCGGATGACCCAACGCGGCACCGTCGTCATCGGGGTCAAGAACGACCAGCCCGGGCTGGGTTACCTGAACCCGAAGACCAATAAGTATGAGGGTTTCGATATCGAGATCGCCCGGCTCATCGCGGCCAAGCTCGGGTTCGATCCGCAATCCAAGATTGAGTACAAGGCGATCCCGTCCGCCGCCCGTGAACAGGCGATCAGCAACGGACAGATCGACTACTATGTCGGCACCTACACGATCAACGATGCCCGTAAGAAGCAGATCTCCTTCGCGGGCCCGTACTTCATCGCCGGCCAATCGCTGCTGGTCAAAGCCGACGATAAGTCGATCACTGGGCCGGAAACGCTTAAGGGCAAGCGGGTCTGCTCGGCCACCGGATCGACGCCCATCCAGCG
>DASUII010000425.1:0-26081 GCA_036279835.1 Pseudonocardiaceae bacterium | reverse complement strand
TGACGAGATCGCGCTGGCCGCCGACACTCTGACGACCGGAGGCGACCCGGAAATCCTGTTCCCGCCCACCCCCGGCCGGGCTTGCTCATGGTGCGACTTCCGGCGGCACTGCCCCGAGGGCCGGGCCAGTGCACCAGAGCTGCGGCCATGGGCCCTGCTTGCGCCGTGACCGCGCCGCGCCTTGGTGAGCGCCTCTCGCGCGGGCTGTCCGGTGTGCTGGCCGGGGGTCTGGTGGTGCTTGCGATCGCGCTCTGCGTGGCGCAGTGGCTGGCCGGTGCGTCCGGCCGGCCCGGACCAGGCCTGGCGGTGGTTGCCGGACACGGGGTCGCGGCTGCGGTAGCGGTTGCGTTGCAGCTGGCCGCCGACCGCTGTCGAGGCCGCACTGCAGCCCTGGCCTCCTACGCCGTCGTGCTGCTCACGGCCTGCGTCCTCTGGTTCGGCTGGTGGGCCTGAGCCAGGTGACTAGGCCTTAGCAGGCGAGCGGCGCGGACACCATGATCACCCTTTGTGTGCCGGAAGTGACACGACATGTCGTCTGAGTCACCCAAACAGCGATCATCGTGATCAGCCGACTAAGGGCGGCGGCTTAGCAGCGAGCCAGGCCTTCCAGGTTGGCAGCAGCACGTCGAGCAGGGCCGGTGGATTCTCGATGGCCGGTGAGTGGGCGGCATCGTGGATCATCGCGACCTCGGCGCCCAGGCGGGCCGCCATATCGCGCTGCACCAGCACCGGCCACGCGTCATCGGATTCGCCGAAGGCGACCAAACAGGGGATTGCGCGGGTGCGCAGGGCGGTGGCCAGCTCAGTGACCCGGTCGGGTTCGGTGCGCAGGCCGGTCGCCATTCCGAGCAGGCCGACGCTGGACGAGCCAAGGAAGCGGGCTCGCAGCAGCGCGGCCAGTTCGGGCGGTTCGACGATTCCGTTGCGAGCTTCGAGCAGCCTCAGGACGGTCTCGCTGCCTTGGGAACGCATCACCGGCTCGGTGGCGTCGAGCAACTCCCGGCGCTGTCCTGGCGGCAACCCGCCTGGACCCGAGTCGAGCAAGACCAGCCCGGTCACCGGGGCGCCGGCGAGCACCGCCGCTCGAGCCACCAACCCCCCGTAGGAGTGCCCTAGCAGCAGCACTTCGCCGTCGGCGGCCAGCTCAGCCACCAGCGCCGCGATGGTCCGACCCAACGGGTCGGGGTAATAGTCCTGCTCGCAGGGCGGCCCAGGGGACTCGTACTGCCCGGGAAGGTCCAGCGCCAGCACGGACAGACCTGCCCGGCACAGGGGATCCAGCAGGGCCGCAAAGTCCTCTTTGGATCCGGTGTATCCCGGCACCAGCACGGCTACGGCACCGACGGGCTCAGCGGGTCGGGCCCGCAGCGCCGCTAGTTCGGCTCCGGGCACCGTCACCTGTACGCGGCTGGCGCCGTGCGGAGTGATCTGTGATGCCGTCACCGGGTCGAGCTTACGAGATTACGAATCGCAAGCTCAGCGCAGCGCGACCAGGGTGTCGCCGCGTTGCTCCAGCACCAGACCCCCGGAGCTGGCGGTACCCACTGGGCCGCGGTAGCCGCCGCGGTCCACCGGCAGCGCGCCGAGCTGCGCTCCGGTGGTGGTGTCCAGCACGGCTAGCGCACCCGGAACAGGCAGCAGCAGCCGCCCGGCGACCTCCGACCCGGTGCCCAGCGATCCCGCTCGGGTCCACCGTGGCCGCAGGTCAGCGATGTCCAATGCGACAGTGGCCGAGCCGGTGAACCAGTAGATCTCAGTGGGTGTCTCGGTGACATCGGCCAGCCCGCCGGGCGGACTGCCGCGCAGGTCGGCATCCGGAACCGTCAGCGGGTACTCGGCTACTTCCTTGCCCTGGCCGTCGAGCACGGCCAACCGGGCCGGGTCGGGCAGCGCCACGGCCACCCGCTCCCCGCTCATCGCGATGACCTGGGCCTGGTGACCCGGAAGCAGCGTGCTGAACGTTACCTCGGGGTGGTCGGGTTCCTTGGGATCGGACCGTTGCACAGTAAGCCGCACCCGCTCCCCGGGACACTGCTCCACCACGGCCAGCTTGCCACCGCCCAGTTTGGGATTACTGAGGGCCATCGAGTCGTGCACGCAGTCTGGTCGCGGCTGGGTCGCAGGTTGCACGGGGGTAGGCAGTCGCCCATAGGCCAGTGTGCGCACCAGGTCGGAGCGCCATACCTCCAGGTAGCGACGGCCAGTGGCGGCCACCTGGTTACCGGCGGCGACCAACCGGGTCGGCGCCTCCACCGGACCGGTGCGTTGTGGTCCACGCCGACCGTCGACCCAACCCAGGGCGGTCACCTCGCTGCACGTCTCGCTGCGCTGGTAAACCGCTACCACGTGCTGAAATGCGGCTGCCACGGTACACAGCGGTCGGTCGCGCCGGTAACTCCAGCGCACCGCGCCGGTGTGCAGATCGCGTCCCGCTACCACGCCAGCGGCACCGGTGACCGCCGTACCGTCCGCCGCTAGTGGGACCGGGGTCGCTGGACTTGGCGCTCGCCACGCCTCCGCCAATGCCGTTGGCAATGACCCGGACCCGGCGGCTGAAGTCGCATTATTCGGTGCCGGGCCGACGGCGGTGGTCAGCGTGGTGCGGCGCGCGTCACTGGTCCACCACAGTGCGGCGGCCGCGGTGAGCACAGCCACCGCAAGCACCGCGGCCGCGGTGAGGTCCCATCGGGTGCGGCGTTCTGGCGCGAGCATCCGACCGCTGGTTTAGCCTGCGGCGCGGGGCTGGCTGCCGTGCTCCCCGGTGCCGGCGTTGCGGCCCCGGCTGCGCCGACGTCGGCGGCGCGGTCCGGCGTCACCATGGTCGCATGGGTGCTCGGCGGGCGGCGCGGTCTCGGCGCTGATGGTGGCGCTCTCTCCGTTACGGGTGCGCCGCCGCAGGCGGCGGACCGGCGGAAGCGCACTGTCGGCGGGCGCACTGCGCACGCCACGCGCGATGCCAGTGGTACGCCGGGGGCGGCCGGCTTCGTCGCTGGGCTCGGCTCCCAGCCCTGCCCGGGTGCGCCGGGCCAGCGGCAGCCGCCCGGTGGAGTCGGTGGGGATGTCGAGGTCGCTGAACAGGTGCTCCGAGGTGGAGTAGGTCTCCGCGGGCTCCGGCATGCCGAGGTCCAGCGCATCACTGATCGACTTCCAGCGGGTTTCCTCGTCCCAGTCGACGAGAGTGATCGCGACGCCGGCCCTTCCGGCCCGCCCGGTGCGCCCGATCCGGTGCACGTAGGGCTTCTCGTCTTCGGGACATTGGTAGTTGATGACGTGGGTGACCTCCGGGACGTCGATGCCGCGGGCCGCGACGTCGGTGGCGACCAGCACGTCCACCTTCTCCGAACGGAAAGCGCGAAGCGCCTGCTCGCGGGCTCCCTGGCCGAGGTCACCGTGCACTGCTGCGGCCGCGAAACCGCGTTCGGTGAGCTCGTCGGCCACCTTCTGCGCGGTGCGCTTGGTCCTGGTGAAGATCATCGTCAGGCCTCGATCGCGGGCCTGCAGCATCCGGGACAGCAGTTCGACCTTGTCCATCGCGTGCGCCCGGTAGACGAACTGCCTAGTCAGCTCGTGGATGGCGGTTGCGTCGGGCTCCTCAGCGCGGATATGCGTTGGTTGGGTTAGGAAGGTCCGGGCCAGCGTGATGATCGGGCCCGGCATGGTGGCCGAGAACAGCATCGTCTGGCGCTGCTCCGGCACCATCCGCAGGATTCGCTCGATGTCGGGCAGGAAGCCCAAGTCGAGCATCTCATCGGCCTCGTCGAGGACCAGCACGCGTACCTTGCCCAGCACCAGATGGCGCTGTTCGGCAAGGTCCAGTAGCCGACCCGGAGTACCGACCACCAGGTCCACCCCTCTGGTCAGGGCCTTAATCTGTGGTTCGTAAGGTCGGCCGCCGTAGATCGAAAGGACCCGGACGCCGAGATCCCGGCCCGCGGCGGTGAGATCGGCGCTGACCTGCAAGCACAGCTCTCTGGTCGGAACGACGACCAGGGCGCGCGGGGTGCCGTCAAGAACGACGTCTCCGGAGGTGATCCGCTGAATCAGCGGCACACCGAAGCCGAGCGTCTTGCCAGTGCCAGTGCGGGCCTGACCGATGAGGTCGTCACCGGCCAGCGCCAGCGGCAAGGTGAGTTCCTGAATAGCAAAGGTGCGCTCGATGCCTACCGCTCGCAGCGTCCGGACGATCTCGTCGCGGACACCGAGTTGGGCGAAGGTGGGAGAGTCATCGCGTACCGGTGCGCCAGCCTGCAGCGGCGCGGGCATCGCGGTTTCGTCGATATCACTCTCGGTACTGGCTTGGGCGTCGGGGTCGGGAAGCTCCAGGGGATGGGTCTCGGGCAATGTGGTCTGGCTGACGGTCAGTGTGCTCGCCTCTCTCGTACTGGCGCGTCCACCGCCGTCTCGCTCGACCAGCTCCGCGCCGCCGGACGGCGCAGCAGAACCGGGAACGAATACATCAGGTCCGCGCTCAATTTCATGCGCTCGGCGGCGTGTACCGCCGAGTGGGACGCGTGGCCACGGGATTTTATCACCGTGTCGGGTCACGCCCTGTGCATACATCATACCCCTCAACCACCTCAACTGTGCGCGTGACACCGCACACTCCGACAATGCGGCACTACGCTCGCGCCGTGGATGTGGCACGCGCGGGCATCGTCGACCTGTTGGGGGTCCTCGCCTACGGAGAGCTGTCAGCTTTCGATCGGCTCGCGCAGGACGCCCGCCATGCCCCCACGCTGAGCGGCAGGATGGCGATGGCCAGCATGGCGGCTACTGAGATCGGGCACTTCCGGCAGCTCGAGAGCCACCTACGCGGTTTGCGTGTCTCGGTGGACGACGCGATGCGCCCCTTCGTGGCGCGCATCGACGCGTTCCATGCCGCAACGGCACCCCGGTCCTGGCTGGAGTCCCTGGTGAAGGTCTACGTCGGAGACGGCCTGGCGGCGGATTTCTACGGTGAGATGGGTGGCTGGCTAGACGACGCCACCGCTGCACTGGTCAAAGAGGTACTGGCTGACACCGGCCACTCGGCGTTCGCCGAGCGCGAGGTGCGCAGCGCCTGCGAGCAGAGCCGGACTATGCGCGACCGGTTGGCGCTGTGGGGTCGTCGGCTGCTCGGCGAGGCGGTGACCAATGCCCAGCACGTCGTGGCAGAACGTCACGCGCTGGCTGATCTCATCGTCTGCGGCTCCGGAGACCCGGCTGGCCTGGCCACCCTGGTCCGCCGGGTGGAGATTCTGCACGGTCGTCGGATGGCTGCCCTCGGGCTGGGGTGAGTGCTTGCGGACGGCTCCACTAGCCTGGTGTGTCACAGCTCGATCACACCGTGGAGGTTCTGGCGTGGAGGTCAAGATTGGCGTCGCGGACAGTCCTCGCGAGCTGACGGTGTCTACCGCGGACTCGCCTGATGAGGTGGAGGCGCTGATCGTCGAGGCGATGCGGAACACTCAGGGAATGCTGACCATGATCGACGACAAGGGTCGCCGGTACATGGTGCCGATCGCGAGAATCGCCTACATCGAGATCGGACCAGGGGACAGCCGCCGAGTCGGCTTCTCCGTCGGCTCGTGAGTGGCAAACAGTGTTATAGCACTCAACGCCACTCACGAGCTGTTCAGGATGGCATCCAGTGCGCCCCAGGCCATCGTCAGCAGATAGTCCCGTAGTTGTTCCCGGGACAACGTTCGGTCCTGTAGCCACCAGTCACCGGCTGCTTGCACCATTCCCACGCCGGCGTGAGCCCAGGTCTGCGCACCTCCTGGATCCAGGCCCAGGCTGCGTAGTTGGTCGGCGAAGATCGTGGCCAGCGCCCCGGCGATGAGTGCGGCATTGGTCGTGACCGGATCCCGGAGCAAGGGCCGGTCGGGGAACGAGCGGCGCACCACAAAGCGGTAGAGCTCCGGTTCACTTTCGATGAACGTCAAGTAGGCGTCGATCACCACCCGGAGCAGCGTCCGTGGATCAACCTCGGAGCTCAGGCCGGACAGCAGGACAGCCCGCAACTGCTCGGTGGCAGTCTCGCTGACCGCCATGTAAAGATCGCCCTTGTCGAGAAAATGCCGGTAGAGGATCGGTTTGCTCACGCCGGCCTCGGCGGCGATGTCGTCCATCGCGACATCGGGGCCGTGCTGGCGGATTGCCCGCATCGCGGCCTGCACCAGCACCGCCCGGCGCTGCTCCCGATGGCCCGAGCGGCTAGTCGGTGACCGGCGCACAGGTTTGACAGCAGCGGGGTCATCCGTCATGTTACTTATGGTAACTGTTACTTCTGGTAACACCCTGAGCGGGAGCAGGCGATGCCCACGACGGACGAGCGGTCCCTCACTACCCTGGACGGCACAAGATTGGCTTTGTGCTGGCAGGGCGAGCGCGACGCACCAGTGACGATCGTGCTCGTCCGGTAGATGCCGGTGTTGGTGCTGGGCGCAATGAGCGACCGGCTTACTCCGATACGACATACCGACAAGATCGCCGCCGAGCTGCCGCACGCGACGCTGGTCCGCTACGCCGGCGCGGGACACCTGGTGACGCTGGAGCGCGCCGAGCAGGTGGCCGACCGGATCGGGGAATTGGTGTGCTCGGTGGAGTCCGGCCAGCGACTGCCTGCGGAGTGAGCCATTAGGCTCGTGCGATGTCTCGGCTGCTGGTAGTAGAGGACGACGAGACCATCGGCAGCGTCCTTGAGTCCAGCCTGCGCGCTCACGGGCACCAGGTCGGTTGGCAACGCACCGGTCGGGACGCGCTGCGTGCGGCCGCCGGGACGGACTTCGACCTGGTGCTACTGGACCTCGGGCTGCCCGACCTGGACGGCGTCGAAGTGTGCCGGCAGTTACGGGCCAGCAATCCCACCGCGGTGCTGGTGATTCTCACCGCCCGGACCGATGAGATGGATGTCGTGGTCGGTCTCGAGGCCGGCGCGGACGACTACCTGACCAAACCGGTGCGGCTGGCCGAGCTGCTGGCCCGCGTCCGAGCCCATCTACGAAGGGTGGCGCCCGCGACATCGGAAGCCCAACCGATGCTCGTGGTGGGAGACCTGCTGGTGGACACGGGTAGCCGGCGGGCGAGCGTCGCGGGAACGGAGATGCCGCTGCGGGCCAAGGAGTTCGATCTGCTCGCTCGCCTCGCCGCAGCGCCGGAAGTGGCGATCAGTCGGGAGACGTTGATGGCGCAGGTGTGGGACGAGAACTGGTTCGGCCCGACCAAGACCCTCGACGTGCATGTGGCCGCACTGCGCCGCAAGCTGGCGGGGATGGCCCAACTGGGCTCGGTGCCCCGGATCACCACCCTGAGAGGACACGGCTACCGGCTGGAGGCCCCGAAGGGGTCGTGAGTGGCAAACAGTGTTCTGGCACCGAATCGCACTCACGAGCTATAGCATTGTCACGACCTTGCCTCGGTGGGTAGAGGGGACTCGTGCGTACCCGGATCGTCGGCCTCGCAGTGCTCGCCGCCGTACTGGCCATCGCCCTGTTCGGGGTGCCCTTGGCCGGTGGGGTGTTGAAGTATGCGAAGTCCAACGAACGAACAAAGCTGCTGCTCGGAGCTGATGCGGCCGCAGCCGCCGTGTCAGCAGACGTGCTCCGCGGCAAGATGCCGACCGACCTTCGCGACCCGAACGACGGGACGCACCTCGCGGTCTATGTGGACCGCGGCCTGCGCATCCTCGGTACCGGACCCGAGGGCGGCGACCCAGCGGTATACGCCGCTCTGCACGGTGAGATCAGCAACAAGGACCTCAACGGCGAGCTCGTCGTGGCCGTGCCGGTGACCCATGACACCGATGTGATCGGCGCGGTGCGCGCCGCCAGCTCTGTCATGGCCGTCTACCGGCAGGTCGCGCTGGTGTGGTTGGGCATGCTCGGCCTGGGCGGGTTGGCGATCGGCATGGTCTGGTTGGTCGCCCGGCGCCAGGCCCGCCGGTTGGCCCGCCCGCTCGAGGAGCTCTCGGAGGCGGCCCGCCGTCTCGGTCAAGGTGACTTCAGTGTCCGGACCACACCAGCGGCCATTCCTGAGATCGACTCGGTCGGCTCGGCATTGAACAGTACCGCCGGGCGCCTGGACGCAATGCTCGCCCGCGAACGCTCGTTCTCAGCTGATGCGTCACACCAGCTCCGCACTCCGCTGACCGGGTTGCGACTGCGGCTCGAGGCCGCGCTGGAGCATCCAGGTCAGGACCTTCGGCACGCCATCACAGACGGGATCGCCGCCGCGGACCGGCTGGAGCAGACCATCGAGGAGCTGCTTGCGTTGGCGCGGGACACCCGCAGCTCCAACGCCACGCCACTGGATCTACCGGTGCTGCTCGACGAGATCGAAGCCGGCTGGCATGACCGGCTGGCCGCCCAGGACCGTGCGCTGCACGTGGCGGTGGACCCGCTGGCCCCGGTGTCGCTCGCCTCGACCGCGGCGGTGCGACAGGTGCTCACGGTGCTGTTGGACAACGCTGCCACCCATGGCTCGGGCACCGTGTCGGTGGCGGTGCGCAATGCCGCCGATGCGCTGGCCATCGACGTGTCCGACGAGGGCACCGGCATCACGGCTCCCGAACCGGAACTGTTCACCCGGCGATCACGGCTGGCCGACGGGCACGGCATCGGCCTCGCGCTGGCCCGCAGCCTGGCCGAAGCCGAAGGCGGCAGGCTCCGGCTGACCCGGCCCGCTCCGCCCACCTTCACCCTGCTGGTGCCCGCCCAGGCGTAGCGGCCAGGATTGGTCATGGACCGTTGGAGGAGGCTGCGATGATCGCGGTTCGTCGGCTCAACCATGCAGTGCTGTACGTCAGCGACTTGGATCGAGCAGTGCAGTTCTACTGCACCGTGCTGGGGATGAAGGTGATCGCCCGGGAGCCTCGCGCCAACGCTGCGTTCCTGCGCGCCAGCGGCTCGGACAATCATCACGACCTGGGATTGTTCGGGCTCGGTTCGGAGGCATCCCGTCCGCCGCGCGGGCATATCGGGCTCTACCACCTGGCCTGGCAGGTCGACACTATCGACGAGTTGGCCGCGGCCCGCGAGGTGCTCCTCGGTGCAGGCGCGTTCGGCGGCGAATCCAGCCACGGAGCCACTAAGAGTCTTTATGGTGCCGATCCCGACGGCAACGAGTTCGAGATCATGTGGTTGCTGCCGCGCGAGGATTGGGGAGATTACGAGTCGGCCGCTCCGGTCGACCGGCTGGATCTACCGGCCGAGCTGTCCCGATGGAGTGGGGTGAGCACGGCATGACCGGGTCTGACGACCCAGTGGCCATCCGGTGGGGTTCGCATGACCCGGCTGCCCCGCTGATCGTCTTACTCCAGGGCCCCGGGGACGCGACCGAGAACAATCTGGCGGCGTTCGCGCCACTGCTACCCGTCGGAGCTGGCTACGCCTCGGTTCGGGTCCCGCTGCCGCCGTCGGAGCACAGCTTCGCCTCCTTTCGAGGCTGGCTCGACGAGCAGGCCGCGCCGCAGGTGCCGGTCGTACTCGTCGGTTTCGGCAGCGGCGCCACATTCGCCGGCGGGCTGCTGCTGGCCGATCCGACACGCTTCGCTGCGGCCGCGTTCTTGTACGGCACGCTGCCGTTCGACGCGGGCCTGCCGGTGACGCGCGGCAGGCTGGTCGGAGTACCGGTCTTTGTGACTCACGGTGTGCATGACACCGTGCTCCCGGCCGGGCTGCAGCGTCGGACGTGGGACTACCTGGTGCGCGAAAGTGGGTCGCCGCTGTGGGCACAGCGGGCGCCGACCGGGCATGAGCTCACCGCGAAGACGGTGTCCGAACTGGCGGGATGGATCGAAGCGCGACTGGGTTACCTGCAACGACATGCCGAGACGGCGGGTAGTCCGGTCGCCGAGCAGCCGTGCTGGCCGACGTTTTCGGATGGCCGGCTGCCGATGCGGCCCGGCGACTCACCTGAGGTCAGCGTCACCACGCCGCAGCAGCAGGAGTCGCAGAACGCCCCGATCGAGTTGCAGGAGGCGCTGTTCGGGCGGATTACCGAGCTGGACGGTGTCGTGACGGCGCCCAGCGAAGTTTCGGTCCCGGGCGCGAGGGCCTTTCTGCTGCCTCCCTGCGGACTGTCACCTGACAGTGCCCGCGGGCCGGATGAGGCGTTCATCGTTGCCGATGTTGGGGAGTTCGCCCACCTGCACCCCAGTCGCGACGGCAGCCTTCACCTCGTGCTGCCGATCCCGCTGGCCCACGAAGCCTTGACCAGGGGCTGGGGGGCAGCCCACCCGCTGGCCGGTATCCGGCTGGCTGCCGGCATGGTCATGATCTTCGGCCCCCGTGACACCACGGAACTGGACACCGTCACCGGAATCGTTCGCGCCAGCCATACCTACGCAGCAGGCCACCTGCCGCGGTCAACGTCGTGAACTCGACGGTACCGACATTTCCGGCGGACGAAACGTGCGCGCTGTCGAGTTCACGACCAGGGCTCGACCCGCTCAGCCGGAGGCGCCTGGAGGGGGAAGCCGGCGAGGCCTTTCCAGGCTAGGGAGGCGGTGAGGGCGACAGCTTCTGCCTTGGGCACCTCGTGTTGGCGAGTGAGCCAGTAGCGGGCGCTGTGCTCGCTGATCCCAACGACGCCGACCGCGACCAGCCAGGCGCGATCGGCGTCCAGTCCAGCATCGGCTGCCACGGCCTGCGCGATGGTCCGCACGCAGGCGGTGTACGTACGTTCCACGACCGCCTGCACCGGCGGCTGGTTTCGCAGATCGGACTCGAAGACTAGCCGGAACGCCTGATCGTCACCGTCGACGAAGTCGAAGTAGACCTCGACAGCGTTGCGGACTCGCTGCCTGTTGTCGGGGGTCTCCTCGATGGCGCCCTGGACCCGGCGCACGAGTTCGTCGGTGTGGCGCTCTAACAGCGCCAGGTACAGCTCAAGTTTTCCCGGGAAGTGCTGGTAGAGCACGGGCTTGCTGACGCCGGCACGCTCGGCGATGTCGTCCATGACGGTGGCGTGATAGCCGTTGGTGACAAAAACGTCCGTTGCTGCCGCGAGCAGTTGAGCGCGTCGCTCGTCCCGGGACATCCGCACGCCTCGGGGCGCTGCATCCGCCCGGCTCGATGCCGTCTCGGTCATCGGCCTCCGTCACCTCCCGGCTGGTCTGGTAAACCCTACTCGCCGGTATGTCATCGCCAGGGCAGGAGCGGGTAATTGGCTCGTCAAACCCATGTTGAAACCATGCTCACCCGAATCCCGTTGTACCCCGGGCCGCTGCCGCAGCCGCCTTCCGCCTACCCACCCTGGCCGGGCGAAACCCACCGCAGCGGCGGCGTGACGCTCCATGTTCGCCACACACCCGGTCAGGAGCGAGCTGAGCACGCCGTCTACTTACATGGGCTGGGCGGTTCGTCCACTAACTTCACCGATCTCGCGGGCCTGGTCGGCATCCGGTTCCCGGGAATGGCCATCGACCTACCCGGCTTCGGTCGCAGTGCGCCACCGGGTGGGTTCGACTACGCCCTGGACTCGCACGCCGAGGTGATCGCCACCTTCCTCGCTGGACTGGGTCATGGCTCGGTGCACTTGGTCGGCAACTCCTTGGGTGGGGTAGTGGCCTTGCTCATCGCTGCTCGACGTCCGCACTTGGTGCGCACCCTCACCTTGCTCGCGCCCGCCATGCCTGATCTGCGGATGGATCCGCGCCGGCTGTCGGACCCGCGGGTGGCGCTGACCATGCTGCCGGTCGTCGGCGACTGGATCCGCCGGATATTGATCGACGTGTCGCCCGAGGAGCAGGTCGAGCGGATGCTGCGGCTGTGCTTCGTCGATCCGTCGGTGGTCGCGCCGGCGCGGCGGGCCGAGGCTGTCGCAGAGTGCGTTGAACGAGTTGCGCTGACCTGGGCGGTGGCGGCCCTGCGCCAATCCACCCAGCAGCTCGCGCGGTCCTGGCTGGTGCCCCGGTCCAGGTCGCTGTGGTTGGTCGCAGCCGAGACGCATGCGCCCGCGCTGGTGGTATGGGGCGCTGCGGACAAGTTGGTGACCGTGCGAAAGGCCCCGCGCACGGCCGCGGCGCTGCCGCGGGGGCGGCTGCTCGTGTTGCCGCGCACCGGGCACCTGCCGCAGATGGAGCAGCCCAGCGCGGTCGCTCGGGCGATGCTCGGCATGATCGATGCGGTGGATCGGGCGGTGTGGTGATGTGCGCAGTACTGCGCGTGGCTGTGCGATCCTTGCGCGGTGATCCGCCCGCCGCCTGTCGAGCCTGAGTGGGTCTCAGCTCGACGCCCCGAGCGGTATGTGGACTTGCGCATCGCTGATGAACAGCCGCTGGCCGCGTCCTGGGACCCAGAACCTCAGCTGGTGCCGCGACACGGTAGTGCCGGCTCCCGGGGCTCCAGGCGCCTGGCCCGGGCGGTCGCCACCTACGGCTGGCGGGTCTATGCGCTGCCGATCCTGGTGGTGCTCACCGTGTTAGCGGTGCTCGACGCGGCCAGATCGCCACTGCTATCGCCGTCGGACCACGCCGGTGCGGCCGGCTCGGCAGGTGATCCGCTGATCCCCAACCCGGTGCTCAGTCCCGGTTTCGCGGCGGTCAAGACCTCCGCCGAGCTGCCGGGTGGCGGCCCGTTCGCGGTGCAGGGTGCCGGCACGTGGCGGGTGATTCCCGGCGCCGGCGCGCCCTTCGGGGCGGGCCGGTTACTCACCTACACCGTCGAGATCGAGGATGGGGTCGATCTCGAGGGCGGTCCGGCGGGCTTCGCTGCCACCGTGGACAGCACGCTGCGCAACCCCAAGAGCTGGATCGGCAGCGGGCGCTACCGCTTCCAGCGCATCGATGACAGTGGGACGGCGACCCTGCGGATCAGCCTCACCTCGCAACAGACCACCCGGCGGCTCTGCGGTTTCCAGATTCCCTTCGACGCGTCCTGCTGGCGACCAGCAGATCACCGGGTAGTGATCAACACCGCCCGATGGGCCCGGGGAGCGGTGGCTTTCCAAGGCAATGTGGTCCAGTACCAGCAGTATGCGGTCAACCACGAGGTCGGGCACGGATTGGGTTTCGCGCATGTCGCGTGTGCGACGAACGGGCGGCTGGCACCGGTGATGATGCAGCAGACCTGGGGGGTCGCCGACGACTACCTCGCAGCGCTAGGCACCGACCACGTAACCCCAGACGGCCTGACCTGCCAACCCAACGCCTGGCCCTTCCCGACCGTCAATTGAGTCCGAAAGCGGGGATGGGAAGAGTGGGGGGAGCGGGGACGTTCACCCTAATAGATAGCACGACACTGTGAGGAGTGCGCCGATGAGCCTGCCACCGTTGGTGGAGCCCGCCGCGGAGCTGACCAAGGACGAGGTGGTCCGCTACAGCCGCCATTTGATCATCCCGGAAGTCGGCATGGTCGGTCAGAAGCGGCTGAAGAACGCGAAGGTGCTGGTGATCGGCGCTGGCGGTCTGGGCAGTCCGGCCCTGCTCTACTTGGCTGCTGCCGGCGTGGGCACGTTGGGCATCGTCGAGTTCGACGAGGTCGATGAGTCCAACCTGCAACGTCAGGTGATCCACGGCCAGTCCGACATCGGCCGGCCTAAGGGCGAGTCCGCCCGGGATTCCATCCGCGAGATCAACCCGCTCGTCGAAGTCAACCTGTATCAGCTGCGGTTGGACTCGTCCAACGCGTTGGACATCTTCCGCGACTACGACCTCATCCTCGACGGCACCGACAACTTTGCGACCCGCTACCTGGTCAACGACGCGGCGGTGTTGCTGGGCAAGCCCTACGTATGGGGCTCGATCTTCCGCTTCGAGGGTCAGGCATCGGTGTTCTGGGCGGACGCTCCCGGTGGGCAAGGATTGCAGTATCGGGACCTGTACCCGGAACCGCCGCCTCCCGGAATGGTGCCGTCCTGCGCCGAAGGCGGCGTGCTGGGCGTGCTCTGCGCGTCGATCGGTTCGATCATGGTGACCGAAGCGATCAAGTTGATCACCGGGATCGGCGAGCCACTGCTGGGTCGGTTGATGGTGTACGACGCGCTGGAGATGAGCTACCGCACCATCAAGATCCGTAGGGATCCGGCCGGCGACCCGATCACTGAGCTGATCGACTACGCCGAGTTCTGCGGCGCGGTCAGCGATGACGCCGCCACGGCGGCGGCAGACTCGACGATCACCGCCCGGGAGCTCAAGGAGATGATCGACTCAGGCAAGGACTTCGCCCTGATCGATGTCCGGGAGCCCAACGAGTACGAGATCGTCCGGATCCCGGGTTCCATCCTGATCCCCAAGGACCGAATCCTGTCTGGTGAGGCGTTGGCGGAGTTGCCGCAAGACAAGCCGCTGGTCTTGCACTGCAAGTCCGGGCAGCGCTCCGCTGAGGCGCTGGCCGCGCTGCACAAGGCGGGGTTCCGGGACGCCGTGCACGTCGGCGGAGGCGTGTTGGCCTGGGCCAAGCAGGTGGATCCTTCGTTGCCCGTCTACTAACTCTTCAGCCGCTGCGGCGCCGCGTGGAGTACTGCCGGGATGGTGCTACCGGGCCAGACCGGCGTCCCACACCGGACTTGCCACTCTGGGTCGCCGGAGCTGCGGACTTTCCGCCGCGGCGCTCGCGACGGTTGGGTACCGGCTTAGCCGCATCGTCAGGTTGGTCTTCGGGTTCGAGTTGCTCTGCCATCAGGTCTCCTTGGTTCGACGTGTGTAAGCGGCGATGCCCACGGCATCCGAGGGCATCACAGGATAGGGGTCTCGCCGCTGCTGGATCGCGGCAAGGAGGCGGCGCGCGGGTGGCGGGCTAGGAGGACTCAGTCGATCATGCGATCACGCTAGCGCGGGCGTTCCTCCGGCGCATCCATGTTTTGCCGCGGGTAGCCGAATACCGCACCGATGACTGTCCTCACGCCATGGCGGTCCGCCATGTGAACGGGAGTTCTCGGCAATGCAACAAGCAGCAACATCGCGAACATAACCGGCCCATAGCGTCACTCACCGCACCCACAGCTGCAGGAGGCGCGATGAGCACAACCGAAGCGACGACGCCGGCGCCCCCGGCGTCCCACCGCGGGGGGCGATGGATAGAACACTGGGAACCAGAAGATCCCGAATTCTGGGAGAAGACCGGCAAGCGAGTGGCAACTCGGAATCTATGGTTCTCGATCTTCACCGAACACATCGGGTTTTCCATCTGGGTGATGTGGTCGGTGCTTGTACTATTCATGGGCCCGAAATACGGGCTGAGCCCGTCGGACAAATTCCTGCTCGTCGCGCTGCCCAACCTGGTCGGCTCCCTACTCCGACTTCCTTACACCTTCGCGGTTGCAAAGTTTGGTGGACGCAACTGGACGATCATCAGTGCCGGGATGTTGCTGGTGCCGTCAATCGCGGCCGCCATCATCCTGCAGCCTGGGGTCTCGTTCACCACGCTGCTCATCGTCGCTACCCTGGCTGGCTTCGGAGGCGGCAACTTCGCCTCGTCCATGACTAACATCAACACCTTCTATCCCGAACGGATGAAAGGTGTCGCCCTGGGGTTGAACGCCGGTGGCGGCAACATCGGCGTGGCCGTCGTCCAGTTGGTCGGCCTCCTCATCATCGCGCTCGCAGGGACCGCGGCGCCGCGGCTGCTGCTGGGCATCTACATCCCGCTGATCGTTGTTGCGGTGCTCTGTGCCGTGCTGTTCATGAACAACCTCTCGACGGTGCGCAACGACACCGGCGCCGCCAAAGAAGCCATCAAGGACCGGCAGCTGTGGATCATGTCGTTCCTCTACATCGGGACCTTCGGGTCATTCATCGGCTACAGCTTTGCTTTCGGCCTGGTGCTGCAGAACCAGTTCCACCGCAGCCCGCTGCAGGCCGCCGCCGTGACCTTCATCGGGCCCCTGCTCGGCTCGCTGATCAGGCCGGTGGGTGGCTGGCTGTCCGACCGGATCAACGGCTCGACCGTGACTTTCTGGAATTTCCTCGCCATGGCGGCCGCCAGCGTACTGATCATCCTCGCGGCCGGCGACAAGTCGCTGCCGCTGTTCACCATCGGATTCATCGCACTGTTCGTGTTGACCGGGATCGGGAACGGCTCGACGTACAAGATGATCCCGAGCATTTTCCGAGCCAAGGCGAATATGGCCATCGCTGAGGGAGAGGACCGGGACGCGGCGTTGGCCAGAGCACGGCGGATCGCTGGCGCGACCATCGGGATCGTGTCCGCCATCGGGGCGTTGGGCGGGTTCTTCATCAATCTGGCCTTCCGGCAGTCGTTCCAGACAACCGGGTCCGGGGTGGTGGCCTTCTATTCATTCCTCGCGTACTACGCCATCTGTGCCGCGGTGACTTGGGTGGTCTACGTGCGGCGGGTAGAGGAGGTAGCCGCCACTGCCAACAACCCACGTCGTCTAGTCCTTGAAGGCGTCTGAGCTGTGTGTACACCTGACGCCGTAATCCGGGTGTCACATGGACGACACATGAAGAGCCGAGCATAGAAACTATGGCACCTGGCCGGCACGAGGTCGGGTAACTCGCTACTCGGGCATCGTGGGCCGGGAGGAAGCAGCATGATGCGCACAGTCGTCGTTGCAGGTCATGGCATGGTCGGACACCGGCTGGTGGAGGCTTTGATCGGCCGGGACCTGCGGCGGCAATGGCGGATCGTGGTGCTCGCCGAGGAGGGGCGGCCGGCTTACGATCGGGTCGCGCTGTCGTCGTATGTGGACTCCTGGGACGCCGAGACGCTGACCCTGCCCGCGGTCCTTGACGACCGGGTGGAGCTTCGGCTGGGTGACCCGTGTGTTCGCATCGACCGGCGCAAGCGCATTATTCGCACTGCGTCCGGGCGCCGGGTTCATTACGACGCATTGGTGCTGGCCACCGGATCCGCGCCGTTCGTGCCCCCGGTGCCTGGTCACGACCTGCCCGGTTGCTACGTCTACCGGACGCCGGAGGATCTCGACGCGATCCGGGTGGCCGCGGAGTGCGCGATGCGGACCACGGTCGCGGGTCGGCGTTCCGGGGTGGTCGTCGGCGGCGGCCTGCTCGGCTTGGAGGCCGCGCACGCGTTGCGTCAACTCGGGCTGTCCCCGCACGTGGTCGAGATCGCACCGCGGCTGATGCCGATGCAGGTCGACGAGGGTGGCGGGGCGCTGCTGCGCCGGTTCATCGAGGGCCTCGGAGTGCGGGTGTACTGCGGCCGCGCCACCGCGGCCATCGAACCGGACCGGGGACGGATGCTGGTCCGGCTGTCCGACGGCACCGAGCTCGACACCGACGTCGTGGTGTTCTCCGCTGGCGTGCGCCCCCGCGACCAGCTGGCCCGCGACGCTGGGCTGCCGGTCGGTGAGCGCGGTGGCGTGTTGGTCGACGCCGCCTGCCACACCTCCGACGCGGACATCTGGGCGATCGGGGAGTGCGCCGCGGTCGAGGGCCGCTGCTACGGACTGGTCGCACCTGGCTACGCGATGGCCGAGGTGGTGGCCGATCGACTGCTCGGCGGCCACGCCACTTTCCCGGGTGCTGACACCGCCACCAAGCTCAAGCTGCTCGGGGTCGACGTGGCCAGCTTCGGCGACGCCCACGCGACCGCTGAGGGTGCGCTGGAGGTCATCCACAACGACCCCGTCGCCGGCCGTTACGCCAAGCTCGTCGTCTCCGACGACGCGCGGATCCTGCTCGGCGGGGTGCTGGTGGGTGACGCCGAGTCCTACGGCACGCTGCGCGCGATGGTCGGCGCGGTGCTGCCGGCCGACCCCGGCGCGCTGATCTCGCCTTCCGGCGGCGAGCTCGACGCCGGCGCGTTGCCGGCTACCGCCCAGGTGTGCTCGTGCCACGCGGTCACCGTCGAGGCGATCGGTACGGCGGTGCGCGACGGGGCGACCACCGTGCCCGCCCTCAAGGCGTGCACGAAGGCCGGTACCGGGTGTGGCTCGTGCGTGCCGATGCTGAAGAAACTGCTCGCCGCCCAAGGCGTCGAGCAGTCCAAGGCACTGTGTGAGCACTTCACGCACAGCCGGGCGGAGCTGTTCGAGATCGTCGCCGCCACCCGGATCCGGACCTTCTCCGAGCTGGTCACCAAGCACGGCACGGGCCGCGGTTGTGACATCTGCAAGCCCGCGGTGGCCTCGATCCTGGCCTCGCTGAGCGGAGTGCTCAACCCCGGCGGCCACATCCTCGACGGCGAGCAGGCGACCCTGCAGGACACCAACGACCACTTCCTGGCCAACCTGCAGCGCAACGGCACCTACTCGGTGGTGCCCAGAGTCCCTGGCGGCGAGATCACGCCGGATAAGCTCATCGTGCTCGGTGAGGTGGCCCGCGACTTCGGGCTCTACACCAAGATCACCGGCGGGCAGCGGATCGACCTGTTCGGGGCCCGCGTGGAGCAGCTGCCGGCAATCTGGCGCCGGCTGGTCGACGCCGGCTTCGAGTCCGGGCACGCCTACGGCAAGGCGCTGCGGACCGTGAAGTCCTGCGTCGGTACCGACTGGTGCCGCTACGGGGTGCAGGACTCGGTGGGTCTGGCCATCGCGTTGGAGCTGCGCTACCGAGGTCTGCGCGCTCCGCACAAGCTCAAGTCCGGAGTCTCGGGCTGCGCGCGGGAGTGCGCCGAGGCTCGCAGCAAGGACTTCGGGGTGATCGCTACCGAAACGGGCTGGAACCTCTACGTCTGCGGCAACGGTGGTTTCCGGCCCCGGCACGCCGACCTGCTGGTCTCCGACGTCGACACCCAGACGCTGGTGCGGACCATCGACCGGTTCCTGATGTTCTACGTCCGCACCGCTGACCGGCTGCAGCGCACCGCGCCGTGGCTGGAGGAGCTGGAGGGCGGTCTGGACCACCTGCGCGACGTCATCGTGAACGACTCACTCGGGATCTGCGCCGACCTCGACGCCGCGATCGCGGCGCACGTGGTCGGTTATTCGGACGAGTGGCGCGGCGTGCTGGAAGACCCCGCGAAGCTGGCCCGGTTCACCTCCTTCGTCAACGCGCCGGGCGTGCCCGATCCGACCGTCGAGTTCGTCGAAGAGCGTGGCCAGCCCACCCCCGCCCATCGCAGACCCGGCCAACCGGTTCTGATCGCGGGCCCGACGCTGACAGTGGTCCGATGACCGCGCAACTGCAGCGGCACTGGACGGCGGTCTGCCGCTACGACGACCTGGTGCCCGAACGCGGGGTAGCGGCGCTGATCGACGGCGTTGCGGTCGCGGTATTTCGTACCCATGATGGTGTCCTGCATGCACTGTCCAATATGGACCCCTTCAGCGGGGCCTCGGTATTGTCTCGGGGGATCGTCGGGGACCGCGAGGGCCGTCCGACGGTGGCCTCGCCGATCTACAAGCAGGTCTTCGAACTAGCGACCGGGACATGTCTGGACGACCCCAGCATCACGGTGGCGACCTTTCCAGCGCGGGTACTCAACGGGGTAGTGGAAGTCTGCTCGGTATGACCGCGATGTCGCTGCACGCGAGACCCGAACCGCTACCGCTGGCGGGATTCACCGTCGGTGTCACAGCCGCACGCCGGGCTGCAGAGTTGGGCTCGTTGTTGGAGCGTCGGGGTGGTGAGGTGCTACACGCCGCAGCGATCCAGATCGTGGCCGTGGCCGATGACACCGAACTGCACGCCGCCACCGAGCAACTGGTCAACCACCCGCCGGACATCGTGGTGGTCACCACCGGGATCGGGTTCCGTGGCTGGGTGGAGGCCGCCGACGGGTGGGGCCTGGGGGAAGCGCTGGTCGGTGCACTGCGCCGCGCCACCTTGCTGTCCCGGGGCCCCAAATCGCGCGGCGCGGTCCGGGCCGCCGGGCTGACCGACGCCTGGTCGCCCCCGTCAGAGTCCTCCGCTGAGGTGCTGGAGCACCTGCTAGCCAGTGATCTCGACGGAGTGCGGGTCGCGGTGCAGTTGCACGGCGAGCCACTGCCGGACTTTGTCGATGCGTTGTGCTGCGCCGGAGCGCAGGTAATTCAGGTGCCCGTCTACCGGTGGGTGCTGCCCGAGGATCTCGCACCGCTGGACCGGCTGATCACCGCGGCGCTGGATGGTGGCCTCGACGCGGTCAGTTTTACCAGCGCACCCGCGGCGGCCAGCGTGTTGCGCCGAGCCGACGATCTCGGGGTGCTGGGGCCACTGCTGCAACGCCTTCGCCGGGATGTGCTCGTCGCCTGTGTGGGGCCGGTCACCGCGGGACCGCTGGTGGCCCGAGATGTGCCTACCGTGCAGCCGGAACGCTCCCGGATCGGCGCGCTGGTGCGCACCCTGTGCGAGGTACTGCCAGCCCGTGCGCCGCGCTGGCCGGTCGCGGGTCAGGTACTTGAGCTGCGTGGACACGCCGCGGTCGTCGACGGGGTACTGCGGGCCGTGCCACCAACGCCGATGGCCCTGTTGCGGCTGCTGGTGGCTCGTCCGGGCCGCGTGGTGCCGCGCGCTGAGCTGCTGTCCGTGATGCCCGCGGCCGGTGACGACGAGCACGCGGTGGAGACCGCTGTAGCCCGGTTGCGTGCCGCCCTGGGCGCCCCACGATTGGTCCAGACCGTGGTCAAGCGCGGCTACCGGCTGGCCCTGGAGCCCGGAGACTGCCAGTGACACCCTCTGTCGTCGTGGCTGCCCATGGCACTCGGGACCCGGCTGGCGTCGCGGTGGCGGGTCAGCTGACCGATGCGCTACGCGCTCGGGTGCCCGGCAGCTCCGTGCGGCTCGCCTTCGTCGACGTGCTCGGGCCGGCGGTGCGCGACGTGATCGCCGGCGCGCCTGGCCCGGTCACCGTTGTGCCGGCCTTTCTGACTCGCGGTTATCACGTGCGAACCGACGTACCGCGAGAAGTGGCCGCCGCTGGCCGCAGAGACGTCACTGTCACCGCTGCCCTTGGACCGCACCCGCTGCTGGTGGGCGCCATGGCTGATCGGTTGCGTGCTGCCGGCTGGCGCCCGGGCGATGCAGTGGTGTTGGCTTCGGCGGGCTCATCGGACGAGCGGGCGGTAGCTGATGTGCGGGCCGCGGCAGTGCAGCTGTCCGGTGAGCTCGACTGCCGGGTTCGGGTCGGGTTCGTCGCCACCGGAACCCCTTCGGTGACGGCCCTAGTGTGGAGACTGCGGGCGGGCGGCGCACCCAGGGTCGCGGTCGCCTCATGGCTGCTGGCGCCGGGTCTTTTCCACCACAGGCTCGCCCGCACTGGCGCTGATGTCATCGCCGCACCATTGGGTACGCATCCAGGAGTGATCGACCGGCTGGCCAGTCTCGCCGCTGCCGCCGCGTTGCTGCGCAGCGCCTGAGCGGGGTGCGGTCCAACCGCCACTGAGAAGGAAGCACCACTGACGGTAAACTAGTGGTGTACTCTCCGTGTGTGGCGGCGAAGATGATCAAGGTGGACGAGCTGACACACGCCCGGTTGGCCGAGTTGGCTGCCGAGCACGGCACCACTATCGGCGGATACGTCGGCGAGCTTGCGAGCGCGCAGCGCACCCAAGCGGAGTGGGCAGCCGTCGCCCAGCAGACCCGGGCCTACCTGGGGGAGCACTTCGGCTTTGACCCGACACCGCAGGTGCGGGCTGAGCTGGACGCCGAGCACGCCGCGATCATGTCCGACCTTGCCGTCCAGTTCGCCGCTCGGCGCGGTACGCGTCGTGCCAGCGCGTGACCGAGACTGAGGCTCGCGGCTACCTGCTGGACACGACGGCGTTGACGGCGCTCGGCTCCAGCCGGCGGGTTTCCATGCTCATCGCGACCGCACCTCATTCCCACCTGCCGCTGTACGCGCCGGTCAGCTGCGTTGACGCGGCAGACCGCATCCGGCCCGGCATCGCCAGGCACGTCGGGCGGATTTCCGCAATGCAACCCATCGACCTGACGTATTCCGCCGTGCTCGACTTGCGGGCGCGCACCCCGCAGACGGCGCTGGACGTAGCGCATGTTATCATGCCTCGCTCACCCGAGCCCCGATTGGTCCGCCGGACTGATCGTGGCCACCGCCAAGCCGGACCTCTACACAGGCTTCGACATTCCGATCTACCCTCTCGTGGACTGACTTGCGGTGGCAAACCGCCATGCCCGTGCGGCTGACCGCGACGGCGGCGACTTCTCGCCGGCCGAGCAGGCGATTTTGCAGGCGATCAGCGCTCAACAGCTGAGCTGACCCGCTGAGCGGTGCACTGAAACGGCGTAGGAGTTTGAGTCTTTGGATGGCTGTCGATCCCAGGTGGCGTACCGGGCTTCGAGGGCAAGACCGGTGCTTTCGCACCACCTGTCGTAGTCCGTCACAGTCGGCCAGCCGGGCTGCAGCTGAAAGCCGGCGATGAGCCGACCGTCTGGCATCAGGTGGCGCGCACATGCGACGACCGCTGCTCGGCGCCGATCACGTGCTATATACGGAATGACGTTGCCAGCGAGCACGATGGCGTCGAACCGGGTTGTCAGATCGAGCTCGCTGAGGTCGGCGTGCACCCACGTCAACGCGGGCGCCTTCGCGCGGGCCAAACCGATCATGTCCGGATCGAGATCGGTACCGACGACCTCAAGCCCGCGGCGGGCCAGCTCGATGGCTACCCGGCCGGTGCCACACCCTGCGTCCAGCACGGAGTGGGGGCCGTAGGAAAACACCAGATCGGCTTCGCCGTGGGCGTTCGCGCCGGTGGCCGCGATCCGCCGCCAACGCTCGTCGTAGTCCGCGGGATTGAGCTGCTGACGCCAGTGGCCCCAATCATCGGGCGGCGGCCCAGCCACTCGTGTGTCCCTCCGTCGAGTTTCGCTCCAGCGCAGCATCCATGAGCGTCTGCCTTGAGTTTAGGGCGCGGTAGATCGCTACAGGCCACCTCACGGCCGGCTGCGCCTCACTGATATCCCAGGGCATGCTCGTGGCGGACCGTAACTCTACTACATGGAGCATCTCTGTAGTAGTAGAGTGGCGTCATGTCTACTACATCTCATGGGCAGGAACTCACCGTTCGGGAGGCCGCGCGGCGAGTCAACCGTGCAGAGGAGACCATCCGCCGGTGGATCTGGGCAGGTAAGCTGCCCGCCCGCAAACTCGGCCAGAGCTACCACGTGAGGGAAAGCGACCTGGATGCGGTCGCCGCCAGTGTGCTCGCGCCCCGCGAGCCCGAGCTGAGGCTTGGTGAGTGGGTGGCAGCGGTGAGGCGGTGGCGCGCCGGCAACGACGTGTCGCCCCGCGGAGATGCTGGGCAGCTGGTCATCGAGGATCGAGCGCAGCGGTCGAGTCGTGGCGATCGTTGACGCGTCTGTCCTAGTCGAGTTCATCGCGCCTGATGCAGACACCGCATCAGTCACCCAGCAGCTCTTCGACTATTGGGCGCAGACCGGTGAGGAGCTGCACGCGCCGTCGATGCTTCCGCTGGAGGTGAAGAACGCGCTGCTCACCGGGGTGCGCAGACAGCGTTGGGATGGCCACGCAGCCGATACTGCAGACCGTTTGGTCGCCTCTTTCCCTATGACGTTGCACGACGACGAACGTGACCGTCATCGGGCTTGGGAGCTTGCTCGTCGCTACGACAACCATCCAATCTACGACATGTTGTACGTCGCGCTGGCCGAACGGCTCGGAGAGCCGCTGGTCACCGTCGACGACAAGCTGTGCCGTCGCCTTGCCCACCTCGGCCTGGTACTCCGACCTGACGAGGCTCTCAAGTCCGACCCCATATCGGACTGATGACGGAAGGCTACCGGCGTGGGGGAGCGGTTTCCCAGGCTCGGGCGTAGCGGCGGGAGCCTGGGTGCGCGACGTCGCGGGTGCGGTAGACGACGTAGGGACGGACCAGGTAACCCAGAGGTGCGCTGAACACGTGGACCAGGCGGGTGTAGGGCCACCCGGCCAGCAGGACCAGCACGACCAGCGCGTGGATCTGGAAACTGAGCGGGATTCCGACCATCAGCTCTGGCTGCGGCGACAGGGTGAAAAGGCTGCGGAACCACGGCGACACCGTCGCCCGGTAGTCATGGCCGCCGCCGATCAGGTTGCTGCCAAGAGTGTTCAGCATCCCGGTCAGGATCGCGGTGCTCAGCAACAGGTACATGATCTTGTCGGTGGTGGTGGTGGCCTTGCGTACCGCCGTCACGGTGAACCGCCGGTACAGCAGGATCGCTAGTCCGGCGACCGTGGCCAGGCCGGACAGCGTGCCGAAGGACACCGACATCAGGTGGTAGGCATGCTCCGACACGCCCACCGCCGCAGTCCAGCTGGCAGGAATGCCGATGCCTAGCACGTGGCCGCCGAGTACCGCCAGCAGCCCGAAGTGGAACAACGGGCTGCCCAACCGAAGCAGGCGGCCTTCGTGGGACTGGGAGGACCTGGTGGTCCAGCCGAACTGGTCGTGCCGGTAGCGCCAGATGTGGCCGACCACGAACGAGGTGAACGCCACATACGGCAAAGTCAGCCACAACAAGGTGGTCACCGGCGTCCTCCCAGCTGGTCTTGCAGCGCCGGATCCATGGCGAAGGGCTCCAGGCCCACTTCTTCCTCCGGCGGCCCTTGCGCGGCCAGCTCGGCGACCCGGCGCCGGTCGGCGACGTTGAGCTCCGGCAGGGTGGCGCACACCGCGTCGAGCACTGTCCGGTAGGGCGATTCACTGTCCTGCAGGGACAGCCGCAAAAGCTCCACCACCGGCCGGTACTCCATCAGCAGTCGCCGACCGACGATCGGGTCGACGGTCGCGGCGAACTCCAGCACCACCGTCAGATGATCTGGCAATTCGTGCTCGCCCAGCTCGACCCCCGCCGCGCGGTAGGCGTGCTTGAACCGCAGCAGCGCCATACCACGTTTGCGGGTGTCACCGAAGGCGTAGTAGCTCAGGTGCAGGCAGTTGCGCCGGCGCAGATCGAAGGTCTCCACGTAGTACGCGGCCAGCTCGATCGGCGGTGTCCGGCGGGCATGGTCCACGAACGACACCAGGGCTGGGCCGGCGGGCGCCGGCAGCGATCCGGCGGCCGCGTGCAACTCGTCGAGCATGTCCAAGGTCTGCTGCGTCGGGTAGTCCAGCAACAATGCGGCGATCCGCCACGCCAGGCGGTGATGCATCTCGTCGTCGGGGACATGACACGTCTCGGCTTTCCGGCGGCTCAGCCAGACCGGGTTCATCGGATCGGCTCCGCCGCAGACTCCGGTTCCGTCGCTGCCTCATTCGCTGCACCATTGCCGGCACCGTTGGTGTGCGGCCGATGAGCTGGCGCCGCGGCGAACAGACCGTTGGTGCTCTTGCCATCCCAGTTGAGCAGATTGATCCGGCGCTCCTTGTCCACCGGCGCCGCTACACCGTCGCCGTCGGCCGGCTGCTGGGTCAGGTGGAACTTGTCATCCATGACGTCGAAGGCGGTCATGCCTGGGCCGCCATCAGACTCCAGGCTGCATCCGGTGGCCAGGGCGTCCAGCCGGTGGGCGTCGGAGCCGGCCGCGCTGGGGATGACGTAGCGGTGCTCGTATTTGGCGATGGCGAGCAGCCGGTACATCGCCTCGATCTCGTCGGTGGTCAGGCGCACCGATTCGGCGATGTCCGGGTCGACTGGCTCCCCGAGGTTGACCTGGCGCATGTGCGCGCGCATCGCGGCCAGCCGCTGCAGCGAGGCGCGCACCGGCCCGACGTCGCCCGCGGTGAACAGCTCGGCCAGGTACTCCACCGGGATCCGCAGCGCGTCGATCGCGCCGAACAGGTTGCCGGGGTCCTCGCCGTCATGCCCGGTGCTGGACAGCGCGTCCACCATCGGTGACAGTGGCGGGATGTACCAGACCATCGGCATGGTCCGGTATTCCGGGTGCAGCGGCAGCGCCACCTGGTAGTCCACGATCAGCTTGTAGATCGGGGACGCCTGCGCGGCGTCGATCCATTCCTGGGAGATCCCGGCCCGCTCGGCCTCGGCCACCACCCGCGGGTCATGCGGGTTGAGGAACACTCCCAGTTGCGACGGGTAGAGATCCTTATCGTCGCGCACCGATGCCGCGGCCAGCACCGCGTCGGCGTCATAGAACACCACTCCGATGTAGCGCAGCCGCCCGACGCAGGTCTCCGCGCAGACCGTGGGAATACCCACCTCCACCCGCGGGTAGCAGAACGTGCACTTCTCGGCCTTGCCGGTCTTGTGGTTGAAGTAGATCTTCTTGTACGGGCACCCGGTGACGCATTGCCGCCAGCCACGACACTTGTCCTGGTCGACCAGCACGATGCCG
>DASUII010000424.1:0-6525 GCA_036279835.1 Pseudonocardiaceae bacterium | reverse complement strand
ATCGGCGAGAAGAAGATCCAGGTCATCAAGGTGGTGCGAGAGGTCGTCTCCGGGCTGGGCCTCAAGGAGGCGAAGGACCTCGTCGAGAGCGCTCCGAAGCCTGTGCTGGAGGGCGTTCCGAAGGACCAGGCCGACGCCGCCAAGGCCAAGTTGGAGGAAGCCGGCGCCAAGGTCAGCCTCACCTGAGGCCGCCCATCACTGCATTCAGCGGGCGCAGCGGGGCTATCGAGGCCTCAATGGCCCCGCTCAGCCTGCTGAATGCGGAGCGGATCTGGCCGAAGATGCTGGTCTAGCCAGCGGAGCAAGTCGGTGAGGATCTGCTCGCGCTCGGGCTCGTTGAACACTTCGTGGTACAGGCCCTCGTATCGGTGCAGAGTCTTATCTGCCGACGACACGGCGTCGTGAACCATCGTCGAGCCGGTCAGCGCGCATATCCGATCGTCGGTGCCGTGCAGCAACAGCAGCGGCATGGCCAGTCGCGGCAGCCGGGCGGGCAAGCCCTCCATCGTCGCCAGGATCTCGGCTCCGGTTCGAGCCTTGATCTTGCCCCGGTACACCAGCGGATCCTGCTGGTAAGCCCGCACTACCGCCGGGTCCCGGCTGATCTGCTCGGTGCCGAGGGCCGCGACCCCCAAGTTGGGAACCAGCGCCGAGAGCAGTCCCGCAAGCCGTCGCTGCAGCGCCGAGCCGGCCGTCACCTCCACCGCCGGCCCCGACACAACCAGCCCAGCCAGCAAGATGCGCGGTTCGGTGGCGTGGTGTTGGGTGGCGTGGGGTTCAGTGGCATAGTGCAGCGCGATGAGGCCGCCGAGCGAGTGACCGACCATGAACACCGGCACACCGGGATGCCGCTGCGCGGCGAACAGCACAAAGGAGCTCAGGTCGTCGACGATCAAGGTCATCCGTTCGATATTGCCTCGTCGCCCGCCCGACCGGCCGTGTCCACGATGGTCGGCGGCATAGACCGCGAAGCCCGCGGCGGCCAGCCGGGTGCCCACGTGCGCGTAGCGCGACGAGTGCTCATGAACACCGTGCACGATGACGACGACCGCCCGGGCCGGGTCAGAAGGAAGCCACGCTTGCCAGTAGGCGGACTGGTTGGCCGTGATCTTCCGGTGTCCCTCCTCATGCCTGGTGCTCATCGAGGACCTCCTTGGCGGGTGCGCGACGGTAGCCGTCCGCGGTCACCATCACTTCTACTTTCCCACTCTGGATGCCCATGACCAGCATGACCAGCATCGCCAGCACTGACACCTCCCCGGGGCGCCCTTCCCTCGGCGGTCCATTGCGGACCGCGATTCTGGCGGTCGCGGTGGTCGCCGTGGTCGCCTTCGCCGCCATGGGTTGGTTCGGCGTCTCCTGGTACCGGGCCGCGCATGGCAGGTCCCTTGCTGTGGGTATGGACCGAGACGCCCTGCTGGGGGATGCGCAACGGGCCATGGTCACCCTCAACACGCTCGACTATCGGCGGGTGCAGGATGGCTTGACACTGTGGGAACAGTCCACGACGGGGTCGCTACTCAGCCAGCTGCGCGCCAACCGCGACGCCTATGCCCGTGCCATCACCGCTTCGGCAGCGGTCACTAGCGCGAGGGTTCTCGACGCCGCGGTCGCCTCCCTCAACGACAGCGCCGGCACCGCGGAGGTGCTGGTAGGGGTGGATGTCACGTCTCAGTCGGAACAGGGTGACCCGAGCTGCGCGCACCGGCGCGTCCAACTCGACATGGTCCGTGCCGGCAGTGCTTGGAAGGTCGGCAAGTTGGCACCGGTCGGCGACGCTTACTCGGAGCCTGGGCCGTGTTCCCCGGGCACCTCCCCCAGGTAGACCCGACGTGGGTAGCCGAGACATCAAGCTCCGGAAGAGGGAGAAAGCCCCAACATGACCACCCCGACCGCAGCACAACTTGCGCCCACTGGGACGGTCGCGAAGCCGCCCCGGCGGGTGACCGCGGTGGCGACGCTGGTGGCACTGGTCGTTGTGGTGGTAATGGCACTAGGTCTCGCTGCCTGGTTCCGCGGCGAGGCCAACCAACTGACGGGGTCCGCGGCGGCAAGCAACGATGCGCTGGTGGATGCTGACGCCACCGCCCAGGTCTCCGCCCAGGTGCGCGAAGCGGTGCAACGCATCTACTCCTATGACTACGCCCGGTTGGATGACAACGAGCGAGCCGCCTCCGAGGTCATCACCGGCCCGTACGTCCAAAGTTTTCATCAGGATTTCGCTCGGGTGCGGGATCTCGCGCCAGCCCAACAGGCCGTGGTGGTGGCGACGGTGCCGGCTCTCGCGGTCAAGGCGCTCGACGGTGACCGGGCCATCGTGTTGGTGTTTCTCGACCAACAAGCCCACCAGGGAGACCAGGCCAAGCCACTTGTCGCCTCGGGCAGGCTCTCGGTCACGGCGCAGCTGGTGGACGGCCGCTGGAAGATAGCCGACGCGGAACCGTTCTGAGTTTCTCGCCAGCATCCTCAGCTTGCCTAGATCGGCTGCACCGATCAGCTAAATAGCCGCTGATCGTGCACATCCGACCACTGATCGGACGATGCACTCTTGACGGGGGGCGTCTGGCAGGTCACCCTAGGACCACGCTCGCGCCGTCTCAGTACCGGCGCTGGACAGTCGCCGTCCTAGCGGTTAGACTGCTTCTTTGCGCTGCCCTCTCCTCGCTTCCCTGCGCACAGTGTTCGAGCGGACCCCGAATTCATCGGATCCGAGGTCGTTGGACACAGGGTTCATCGGACATGGTGTCCAGTGAACACAGGGTGCCCTCGGCAGAGGGTTTTCCCTGCGTGCAGGGTTCGTCGGGCTGCGCCAATGGTATCACCCTGAGGTAACAACCTGAGGTTAACAACCGCAAACGACACTAACAACTACATCAGCAACTGCACCAACACCGCGCCGGGAGTGTGGTCCGAGGAGACCACGAGGTCCTGCGCTCGGCAGCGCTAGTGTTCGGAAGGACGCAATCTTGGCAGTCTCCCGCCCGACCAAGACCTCTGCTGCGAACAACTCCGTTTCCCGCCTCCCAGGAGCTCCGGCCCGGCCGTCTTTCGCGAAGATCCGCGAGCCGCTCCAGGTGCCCGATCTGCTGGACCTGCAGCTCCAATCGTTCGAGTGGTTGATCGGCGCCGACCAGTGGTACCAGCGCCGCATCGAGGCTGGTGACGAGGCACCCATCGGTGGCCTCGCCGAGGTGCTCGAGGAGATCTCACCGATCGAGGATTTCTCCGGCTCGATGTCGCTGTCCTTCTCCGACCCTCGCTTCGATGAGGTCAAGGCCTCGGTCGAGGAGTGCCGGGACAAGGACATGACCTACGCCGCGCCGCTGTTCGTCACCGCCGAGTTCACCAACAACAACACCGGTGAGATCAAGTCACAGACGGTGTTCATGGGTGACTTCCCGATGATGACCAACAAGGGCACTTTCATCATCAACGGCACCGAGCGCGTCGTGGTGTCCCAGCTCGTTCGCTCTCCCGGCGTGTACTTCGACCACGCCGTGGACAAGACCACCGACAAGGACGTCTACAGCGTAAAGATCATTCCCAGTCGTGGCGCATGGCTGGAGTTCGACGTCGACAAGCGCGACACGGTCGGAGTGCGAATCGACCGCAAGCGTCGTCAACCGGTGACCGTACTGCTCAAGGCGCTGGGCTGGACGACCGAGCGGATCGCTGCGCGCTTTGCGCACTCCGAGACGCTGCTCGCCACCCTGGAGAAAGACCATACCGCCGGGCCGGACGAGGCGCTGCTGGACATCTACCGCAAGCTGCGTCCGGGTGAGCCGCCCACCAAGGAGAGCGCTCAGGCGTTGCTGGAGAACCTCTTCTTCAAGGTCAAGCGGTACGACCTGGCCAAGGTCGGCCGCTACAAGGCCAACAAGAAGCTGGGGCTGGCCTTGGCGCACCGCAATGGTGTGCTCAGCGAGGACGACATCGTCACCACCATCGACTATCTCGTCCGGCTGCATGCCGGCGAGACAACGATGCCGACCGCAAACGGAGCGCCGGGCGACGTGGTGCCGGTGGAGACCGACGACATCGACCACTTCGGCAACCGCCGGTTGCGCACCGTGGGCGAGTTGATCCAGAACCAGATCCGGGTCGGGCTGTCGCGTATGGAGCGGGTCGTCCGGGAGCGGATGACCACTCAGGACGTCGAGGCCATCACGCCGCAGACCCTGATCAACATCCGTCCCGTGGTGGCGGCGATCAAGGAGTTCTTCGGAACCTCCCAGCTGTCGCAGTTCATGGACCAGACCAACCCGCTGGCCGGGTTGACCCACAAGCGGCGGCTGTCCGCACTGGGTCCCGGCGGCCTGTCTCGGGAACGGGCCGGCTTCGAGGTTCGTGACGTGCACGCATCGCACTACGGCCGGATGTGCCCGATCGAGACGCCGGAGGGTCCGAACATCGGGCTGATCGGATCGTTGTCGTCCTACGCCCGGGTCAACCCGTTCGGCTTCATCGAGACGCCGTACCGCAAGGTGGTCGACGGTCAGGTCACCGAGCAGATCGACTACCTGACCGCCGACGAAGAGGACCGGTACGTCAAAGCGCAGGCCAATGCAGTGTTGGCCGAGGATGGGCACTTCGCCGAGGACCGCGTGCTGGTCCGACGTAAGGGCGGCGACGTCGACTACATCGACCCGCTGGGCGTCGACTACATGGACGTCTCGCCTCAACAGATGGTGTCGGTGGCCACCGCGATGATCCCGTTCGTCGAGCACGACGACGCCAACCGGGCGCTCATGGGCGCCAACATGCAGCGTCAGGCAGTGCCCCTGCTGCGTAGCGAAGCACCGCTGGTCGGAACCGGTATGGAGCTCCGGGCCGCGGTGGACGCAGGCGATGTCGTGGTGGTCGAGAAGGCCGGCGTGGTCGAGGAGTTGTGCGCCGACTACGTCACCGTCATGGCTGATGACGGCACCCGACAGACCTACCGGATGTACAAGTTCCATCGGTCCAACCAGGGTACCTGCAACAACCAGCGGCCCGTCGTGGCCGAGGGTGATCGGGTGGAAGTCGGTCAGGTGATCGCCGACGGGCCGTGCACCGATAAAGGTGAGATGGCCCTGGGCAAGAACCTGCTGGTGGCGATCATGCCATGGGAGGGCCACAACTACGAAGACGCGATCATCCTGAGTCAGCGCATTGTCCAGGACGACGTGCTCACCTCGATCCACATCGACGAGCATGAGATCGATGCCCGGGATACCAAGCTCGGCGCTGAGGAGATCACCCGGGACATCCCGAACGTCTCCGAGGAAGTGTTGGCCGACCTCGACGAACGCGGCATCATCCGGATCGGCGCCGAGGTCCAGGCCGGAGACATCCTGGTCGGAAAGGTGACGCCGAAGGGCGAGACCGAGCTGACCCCCGAGGAGCGCCTGCTGCGCGCCATCTTCGGAGAGAAGGCTCGCGAGGTCCGCGACACCAGCCTCAAGGTGCCGCACGGCGAGACCGGAAAGGTCATCGGGATCCGGGTGTTCTCCCGCGAGGACGACGATGAGCTGTCGCCCGGCGTCAACGAGCTGGTCCGGGTGTACGTCGCGCAGAAGCGCAAGATCCAGGACGGTGACAAGCTCGCCGGCCGGCACGGTAACAAGGGCGTCATCGGCAAGATTCTGCCGGTGGAGGACATGCCGTTCCTGCCGGATGGGACGCCGGTGGACATCATCCTCAACACCCACGGTGTCCCGCGCCGGATGAATATCGGGCAGATCCTGGAGACCCACCTCGGCTGGATCGCCAAGCGTGGCTGGCAGATCAACGGTGATCCGGACTGGGCTTCCCGACTGCCCGAGGAGCTGCACCAGGCTGAGCCCGGCACCGTGGTCGCCACCCCGGTGTTCGACGGGGCCAAGGAAGAGGAGATCACCGGTCTGCTCAGCTCCACGCTGCCCAACCGGGACGGCGACCAGATGGTCGGACCAGACGGCAAGGCGCAGCTCTACGACGGCCGCACCGGTGAGCCGTATCCCTTCCCGGTCGCAGTCGGCTACATGTACATCATCAAGCTGCTACACCTGGTCGACGACAAGATCCACGCTCGTTCCACCGGTCCCTACTCGATGATTACTCAGCAACCGCTGGGCGGAAAGGCACAGTTCGGTGGTCAGCGCTTCGGCGAAATGGAGTGCTGGGCGATGCAGGCCTACGGGGCGGCGTACACCCTGCAGGAACTGCTGACGATCAAGTCCGACGATGTGCTTGGCCGGGTAAAGGTGTATGAGGCCATTGTCAAGGGCGAGAACATTCCTGAGCCTGGAATTCCCGAGTCGTTCAAGGTGTTACTTAAAGAGCTGCAGTCTCTGTGCCTCAACGTCGAAGTGCTCTCCAGCGACGGGGCGGCGATCGAGATGCGGGACTCCGATGACGAGGACTTGGAACGTGCGGCTGCCAACCTCGGCATCAACCTGTCTCGCAACGAGTCTCCGTCGGTAGACGACGTCGTGCAGTAACTGCTCCCAGACCGCGTCCGGCGCGGGGGTGGACCTCCCGCCCACCCTCGCGCCGGACGCACCA
>DASUII010000423.1:0-10679 GCA_036279835.1 Pseudonocardiaceae bacterium | reverse complement strand
TGCCGCGTTCGATGGCTTCGGTTTTCAGCTCGTTGCCGCGTTCCTTGGCTCGAGCGGGCAAGTCGGCCTTATGAACCAAGGCCTCCACGGTCTCGCCCAGGTCGCTGCGCAGCTCCTCAATCTCTTCCTGGAGCTGCGCTTCCTGGAGTCGTTGCTGCTCGCGGCTACTCATCGGTGCACGCTCTCCTTCACCGTCTCGATGTCCTGCTTCGTGCTCCGCACGGCCTTCTCAGGCACCGGCGGCGCCGACTTGCGCACCTGCGTGATCCCGGCTGCCGAGATCACTCCAGCGACCACCAACAGCACCACACCGATGATCAGCGCGGCCAGCCATGCCGCCAGCACAACCGCCAATCCCAGGATCGCCGCTGCGACCAGCGCGCCGAGCCCCAGCAATGCCACAACCGCGCCGGCGCCCCCTATACCGATACCGATACCGGCTTGGGCCCCTTTGCGTTTCATCTCAGCAGTAGCCAGCGCCATCTCGTCGCGCACCAGTGCGGAGATCTGTGCGGATAGCTGCTCCACCAGCTGACCGACAGATGCATCGGTCCCACTGGCCTGCCCCTGCTCGTGAATCGTCATTGCCTCCTCCTTGGCCCTTCGCCCGTAGTCTCTAAGGACATACCCGGCGTCGGGACGGTTTACCCGTGCTGCGGAGTTAACTCTAAGTAACCCTCGCGAGGTGGCGGATGTCCGGTGCTCCTGAGGACGAGCCGCAGCGGCTGGCACGGAACATCAACGACCTGCTCCAAGAGCTGCGGGTGGCGCTGGCCGGTGTGCAGATCCTGTTCGGTTTCCTGCTCTCGATCGTTTTCACCGACACCTATCGACGGGCCACCGACGTGCAGCACGGCGCGCACCTGGTGGCGGTAGCCTTCGCGCTGATCGCGGTGGCGTTGATGACCGCCCCGGCGGCATGGCATCGGATGTTGTTCCGGCAGCGGCAACGCCCGGAGATCCTGCGGGTGTCCAACAGGTTCGCGATCGCCGGGTTGGCGAGTCTGGCCATCGCGATGAGCGCAACCATCTTCTTACTGGCCGATGTGGTACTCGGCGATTGGCCGGCCATACTGGCCTGTGCGCTGACCGTTGTCGGTTTCAGCGTGCTGTGGTTCCTGCTTCCGCTTCGCCAGCGTGAGTACGCCGCGGAGCCCCAGTCCCCGGATTCGGCCGCTAACCAACTCCGCTAAGGCCGCTGATAGTGCGGCCGGCCAGCTGCAGGTCAGCCATCAGATCGTTCGAACATTCGGCTTGGCGGTCCTTCGGGCCGCGCAGCACGGCGAACGGATGGATCGTGGCCACCAGCGGCAGTTCCGCGTAGGCCACATGCCGTGCATCCCGCTGCTTCCCGACGCAGCTCGGCCAGATCTGACATACCCACGACCCAGGTCCGGGACCAGGGGATGGGTGCCGCGCTGTTCGGCTACACCAAGCTCTACGGGCAGGTGCCGGGCGGGCAGGCCGAGTACCTGCGGGTCCCGTTCGGCAACACGCTGCCGATCGTGGTGCCCGAAGGTCTACCCGACGAGCGGTTCGTCTATCTCTCCGACGTGTTGCCCACCGCGTGGCAAGCGGTCGAGTACGCTGGGATCCCGAAGGACGGCAGCGTCGTGGTGCTCGGTCTCGGGCCAATCGGTGACATGTCCGCCCGGATCGCCCGGCATCGCGGCGCGCAACGGGTGATCGGCGTCGACCTGGTGCCTGAGCGCCTCGCGCGCGCTCGGCTGCACGGCATCGATGTGCTCGACCTGCGCGAGCACCGGGATGATCTCGGCGACGTGATCCGTGAGATGACCGGCGGCCGTGGGCCCGACGCGGTCATCGACGCCGTCGGGATGGAGGCGCACGGGTCCCCCAGCGCGAAGATCGCCCAGCAGATGGCCGGGCTGCTGCCCGATGCGGTGGCGGCGCCGCTGATGCAGCAGGCCGGAGTCGACCGGCTCAACGCCCTCTATCTGGCGATCGACATCGTGCGCCGGGGCGGCACGATCTCGGTGATCGGCGTCTACGGCGGCATGACCGATCCGCTGCCGATGTTGACGATCTTCGACAAGCAGATCCAGCTCCGGATGGGGCAGGCGAACGTCAGGCGGTGGGTGCCCGACATCCTGCCGTTGCTCACCGACGGCGACCCGCTGGGCGTGGATGGCTTCGCCACCCACACGCTGCCGTTGGATCAGGCCCCACGGCATACGAGATCTTCCAGAAGAAGCAAGACGGCGCCATCAAGATCCTCCTGCAACCCTGATCAACCCTAGAGCTCCCGAGCTCCACAGCAGAGCTGTTGCCCGCGGTGCACCGACTCTGCTGTGGAGTTCGGGAGGATGAGAGCAGTTGCCTCGCCCGCGTCGGACCCGGGCGTGTACTCATCGCCGCCGATCCGGAACGCGCCGATGTCCAGCATCAGCAGGGTCGCGGCCAGCACCCGATCACAGCTGAGCCCGCGACCGTCGAGTTACTCGCGGATCTGCGCCCGCACCGCGGGCAGCCGCCGGCCCAGCCGTAGCACCCGACCGCCTGAATGTGGCCGCCGGGTAGGCGCACATGGGACCTCGAACAAGTACCCCGTTTGCCGCATGAACTGTGCCGTCTTGGGGAAGATCTGTGCCGTGACTGATAGCGACGTGGGCAGCCGGGCGAACTCGCCGACCCAGATTCCGGTGCGGGGATGGCGGCAGGTGCTCAGCCGCGCGTGGCACTCGAGCCAGGAAGACAACGTGTCGATGCTGGCTGCGGGGGTAGCCTTTTTCGGGTTCCTCGCATTGTTCCCGGCGCTGATCGCGCTGGTGACCTTGGTGGGCGTGATCGCCGATCCCGCGCAGATCACCCAGCAGGTGCAGAGCTTCACCGCGGGGCTACCGCCGACCTCCCGGCAGCTGATCTCCGACCAGCTCAATGCGATCACCCAGAGTAGCGGTGGCGCGCTGACCATCGGGCTGCTGGTCTCGCTGCTAGCGGCACTGTGGAGCGCATCGAGTGGGACATCGAACCTCATTGCGGCGGTGAACATCGCCTACGAGGAGAAGGAGACGCGGGGCTTTGTGAAACTCCGCGGGATCGCGCTGCTGCTCACCCTGGGTACGGTCGTATTCCTGGTGCTGACCCTGGCGTTGATCGCGGTGGTGCCGGTGGTCTTGCAGGTAGTGCCGCTGGGACCGCTCGGAACAGTCCTCGCTCAAGTGCTGCGGTGGGCGTTGCTTCTCGCTCTGATCATCGTCGGGTTGGCGGTGTTGTACCGGGTGGCACCGGACCGCAATGCACCGAAGCTCCGCTGGGTGAGCGTGGGCAGCGTGCTGGCAGCGCTGCTGTGGTTGCTCGGCAGCGTGGGATTCAGTCTCTATGTCAACTACTTCGGAAACTACAACAAAACCTACGGCGCGTTGGCCGGCGTGATCGTGCTCCTGCTCTGGTTCTTCCTCACCAGTTACATCGTCCTGCTCGGAGCCGAGATCAACGCCCAGTCCGAATACCAGACCGAGCGCGACACCACCATCGGGCAGCCGCGGCCGATGGGGCAACGCGATGCGGTGGTCGCTGACGGCATGCCCGGATATCGCGGCGGGTAGCGGTCGCCGAGGCGCTTCGGCCATCATGTCGCGCAGAGTGGCGCGATCTCCGACGATTTCGGCCGTCATCCGCTCGAGCGCCGCACCGATATCCGAGTGCCGGTGCGCCCCGCACCCGACGAGCCAACTCGACCTCCACAGTCAAGTCGGCCAGATGATCATTGAGCGCGCCCCCTGCCTGACCCTGCTGACTCAGATGTTTCGCGATCCGAACCGGGATACCGAATGAATAGTGAGCCGTGATCTTGGTGGGCCTGCCGCGGTGCGCCGGGCAGATTCCCCCACAATGGTGACGGCTGTCACGCTCGCCGCGGCGGTGGTCCGCTACAACGGTGGGGCGCCGAGGCGGCTGGGATGCCCGATTAAACCTTTTGTACGCGCCCGATCGGGTGATTTAACTTCACCTCGAGCGGTTCACAAATCCGGCATATCGCGTTCGCAAAGGCTCTTCTTCATCCGTGGTTCAACCTGCAGAAACGTCCACTCTTGTAGCGCTGAGTAACAGTTTTGGCACTGCGATCCGCGCCTGACGGGTCCTGCTGTCACCCTTTGCATCGCCCATGGCGATCCGTACGGTCGAACTCGTCCTGCTCGAAGGAGCCACCTTGGCGCGGGAATCCGGACCCGGTGCGCAAAACCCGTCCCTCGGTCCCCGGATACCGCAAGCTCACCCCTGAATCGGGACGGGGGCGCAGCCTGGCGATCGGTCGACGCGGGATCGACGAATCCCACGCAATTACCGACACCAGCAGTCGTGTGCGCGTTTCACGGAGAACAAACATGACGAGGACCTCCCGATTACTCGCACGTATTGGCATCGCTGCGGCCGCACTGACGGCTCCGCTGGTATTGGCAGCCCCGGCCCTGGCGTCCCCGACGCACCAGGATCCGTGGGATGCCGTGGCGGCGTGCGAAAGCGGTGGTAACTGGAGCACCAACACCGGCAATGGGTATTCCGGTGGGCTGCAGTTCGCCCCCAGCACGTGGCGGTCATACGGTGGCGCGGCCTACTCAAGCTCCGCCAGCGGGGCCACCCGGGCGCAGCAGATCACGATCGCCGAGAAAGTGCTTCACGCGCAGGGTTGGAAGGCCTGGCCAACCTGTTCGAAACGGGCCGGGGTCGGCTGACACCGGCTGCACCATCCGCTCGACCCCCGTCGCCCGGCGGGGGCCGAGCGGATGTGCCACCCGGAGCGCTGAGACTGTAGGCCGCCGCGCACTGGACCGAAGTGCTGGCACTCCGACGGTGCTCTGGTGCAGAGTTGCGCGGATGAGCAGCACCATCGCTGACCCCCGCGCCGACCGGGCGTTCTTCGGCCACCCGCGGGGGCTGGCCAACCTGTTCGGCGTCGAGATGTGGGAGCGTTTCTCTTACTACGGGATGCTCGCCTCATTGACGCTCTACCTATTTTACGAGGCGACGGGCAGCAACCCCGGCCTCGGGCTGCCGAAGTCCACGGCCACCAGCCTGGTCGGTGCCTACGGCGGATTGGTCTACGTCTCGACCATCGCCGGCGCGTGGATGGCCGACCGGGTGCTCGGCGCCGAACGGACCCTGTTCTACAGCGCCGTTCTGGTGATGCTCGGGCACATCGCGCTGGCGATCCTGCCGGGCTTTGCGGGCGTCGGCGTCGGGCTGGCGTGTGTCGCGCTGGGCAGTGGCGGAGTCAAGGGCAACGCCACCGCGGTCGTCGGAACCTTGTATGCGGAAAACGACGACCGCCGCGACGCAGGTTTCTCGTTGTTCTATATGGGGATCAACACTGGCGCGTTGATCGGTCCGTTGCTGACCGGGCTCGCTCGGACCACGCTCGGTTTCCACTACGCCTTCGGCGTGGCTGCCATCGGCATGGCCGCCGGCCTGATCCAGTACACGATCGGGCGCCGCAACCTGGGCACCGAGGCGAGCATCGTGCCTAACCCGCTGCCCCGCGCGCGATGGACCATCGTCGTCGGTCTCGCCGCAGTGGTCGCTGCCGTGGCGGTCTTTCTGGTGGTGACCGGAGTGATCACCGCCGCCAACCTGTCTGACGTCGTCGTTGTCGTCTGTGCGATAGCTGCAGTGGTGTATTTCGCGGTCATTCTGACCAGCTCGAAGATCACAGTTGTGGAGCGCAGCCGGATGCTCTCGTTCATCCCCCTGTTCGTCACCAACGCGGTGTTCTGGTCGCTGTATCAGCAGCAGTTCACGGTGGTGGAGATTTACGCCGACGGGCGAACGGACCGAAACCTCTTCGGCTGGCAGATGCCCACCGAGTGGGTGCAGTCGTTCAACCCCGTGTTCATCATCCTGCTCGCGCCCGTGTTCGCGCTGCTGTGGATCAAACTCGGGTCTCGCCAGCCCTCGACGCCGATCAAATTCGCGCTCGGTACCGTGATCATGGGCCTGGCCTTCCTACTATTCCTGCTGTGGTCCGGCGGCACCGGACCGACCACGCCGCTGCTCGCCGTCGGCCTCATCCTGCTCGTCTTCGCGCTCGCCGAGTTGCTGATCTCCCCGGTCGGCTTGTCGCTGGCCACCAAGATCTCCCCGGCTGCCTTCCGCAGCCAGACGGTGGCGCTGTACTTCCTGTCTGTTGCACTCGGCACGGCCATGTCCGGATCGCTCGCCGGCTACTACAACCCGCAGCACGAGGCACCGTACTTCGGCATTCTCGGCGCAGTCGCGATCGTGGTCGGACTGATCGTCATCGGGCTCAGCCCGATGGTCCGCCGGCTGATGGCCGGAGTGCGCTGACCGACTCGTTCGTCTCATTAACCTCTACTGCCCCAGTCCGAAAGTGTGTGGATCCGTTGCATAGGGGCCGGAGATGGCAACGTGTGGCGAAAGTTGCCGCGCCTGGCACCTCGGCAGTAGTTTGACATCGTAAGTAGGAATTCCTACTCTTGGAGTATGAAGGCAGTGGTGTCCGAGAAGGGCCAGGTCACAATCCCCAAGCAGTTGCGTGACCGGCTGGGTATCCGGCCGGGAGAAGTGCTGGAGTTCGAGGAAGATGGCGGCCGCCTCGTCGCGGTCAAGCAGCAGCGACGGGCGCCGGTCGACAGCGTCTACGGGATCCTGCGGGTTGCCAGTACCACGGACGAACTCATCACGCAGCTCCGCGGTCCCGCCGAACTACCATGATCACCGCCGTCGACACCTGCGTGCTCCTCGACGTGTTCACTGCGGACGCCACTTTCGGACCGGCGTCTCGGGACTGCCTCGGTAGATGCCTCGCCAGCGGCACAGTGCTCGTGTCCGCGATGGTATGGGCCGAGACCAGTGCGTTCTTTCCGGAACCGGATGGCGCCGAGGCTGCCATGGACACCCTCGGCGCGGCGTTCAGCCCGCTGGAACGCCGCAGCGCTGACCGCGCCGGCCAGGCGTGGCGCAGCTATCGAAAGCGCGGTGGCACCCGGCAGCGCGTGGTCGCGGACTTCTTGATCGGTGCTCACGCAAGCCTGCAAGCCGACCGCCTGCTGACCCGCGATCGCGGATTCTACCGCAGTTACTTCCCCGACCTCGTGGTGGTCGAGCCCACCATCGGCTGATCACGTTGACCTAGTGATGAGCCAGGAAGCTGTCCTCGCTTTGCTCGCTCGCCTAGCGGCAACCAGAGTGGAGGTCGCGGAGATGCTGCCGAATCGACGCTCGGAGTGTGTCGTGTTGTGGGCCCAGCGCCGTCTCGGTGTCGCGCCATCGTGATGACGGGTACAGCCACACTGGTCGGCTGATCAGTTCGACGGGCTCCCACTCGTAGCGCGGCCAGACGTGCGCGTGCAGGGAGCTGTCGGTGTTGCCGAGAATCTCCAAATTAACCCGCCGGAACCCGTCATCGGCCTCCTGACAGGCGAGCTCACGGGGTCATGCAAGCAGCCACGCCCCGCCCACGGTGTGCAGGGGTCCCGCCACTGGTGATCGTCGAAAGTGAGGCGCGGCCGTGCGGATTCGCACAGCTGGGGCTCAGTTTCGACGATCAAGCTCCGACGATCGCGGATGCTGGGCGCCATCGAAGGCGGTCGCGGCCCCGCTTTGGGCGATCGGGATGAGGAGTGGTGTGCTGGTCGGCGTGCCGCCGATGAACCCACTGCCGCCAGCGCCGGGTCTGCCACCGGTGTCCTCAGTGGCCCCGGCTCCGGCCGCGTCGGCATCAGCACTGCCGGGACCGTCGTTGGCGCGCGCGTCGGGGTCGATGGCGGTGGCCACGGTGGTCAGCCGGGTGACCGGGTTGGTGGCCAGGCTGCTGCTGGCCGCTGCGCTGGGCTTCGGGGTGCTCAACGACTCGTACAACATCGCCAACGAGTTGCCGAACATGGTCTATGAGCTGCTGCTGGGCGGGGTGCTGTCCAGCGTGGCGATCCCGGTGCTGGTCCGCGCTCAGCGCACCGACCCCGACGGCGGTCACGAATACGCGCAAAGGCTGCTCACGATGAGCACGATCGCGCTGCTCGTGGGCACGATCGGTGCGGTGGCAGCGGCGCCGCTGCTGATCCGGCTGTCGGTGACCAGCGGTCCGCACGCCAACCCCGCGTTGGCCACCGCGTTCGCTTACCTGCTGCTGCCGGAGATCCTGTTCTACGGGCTAGCCGCGCTGGTGGGCGCGGTGCTCAACAGCCGCGGCGTGTTCGGCCCGCCCGCCTGGGCGCCGGTGGCTAACAATCTGGTCGTCATCGGCGTGATCGGGGCTTACGCGCTCACGCCCGGTCGGATCAGCCTGCATCCCAGCCTGATGGGCGACGCCAAACTGTGGGTGCTCGGGGTGGGCACCACGCTGGGGATCGTCGTGCAGGCGGCGGTGTTGCTGCCGGCACTGCGCCGGTCGGGGTTCCGGTGGCGCTGGCGGTGGGGCTGGGATCCGCGGCTGTCATCGTTCGGCGGGCTGGCCGGCTGGGTGGCGCTGTACGTGCTGGCCGGTCAGCTCGGGCTGGTCATCACCTACCGGATCGCCAGTGCCACCGCCAGCGGCGGGGTGTCAACCTATGCGTACGCCTGGACGTTGCTGATCGTGCCCTACGGCGTGTTGGGCAACTCCGTGTTGACCGCGCTGATGCCCCGGATCAGCCGCGGCGCCGCCGACGGGAAGATCGACGAAGTGGTTGCCGACCTGTCCCTGGGTACCCGGATGTCGGCGCTGCTGCTGCTGCCGATCTCGGCCCTGCTCACCGTGGCTGGTGCCCAGGTCGCCATTGTGCTGTTCTCCTACGGCCACTCCGACCTCGCTCAAGCCGACCGGCTAGGCCACACCCTGGCCGCGTCGGCGTTCGGCCTGCTGCCCTACGCCGTGGTGCTGCTGCAGCTGCGGGTGTTCTACGCACTGGGCGACGCCCGGACTCCGACCGTGATCATGGCACTGATGGTCGCCGGGAAGATCGGTCTGTCGTTGCTTGCGCCCATCGTGCTGGCTCCGCAGCAGGTCGTCATCGGGCTCGCCGCGGCCAACTCGGCGTCCTTCGTCATCGGCGGCGCTGCCGGCCAGGTGTGGCTGTGGCATCGGCTCGGCAGCCTGCACACCCGGCGGGTGGCGGGCGCGGTAGTCCGTATCGCGGTGGCTGCATGCGTCGCCGCAGCGGTTGGATTGGTCGTGCTCAGCCTGGGCCGCCTCGCCTTGCCGCACGCGCTGCCCCCCTTGCGCGCCGCCGCCGAACTCGCCGCCGCCAGCGTGCTCGGCGGCACTGTCCTACTCATCGCGCTACGCGCCTTGCGCGTCGCCGAACTCCAGGTCGTCTTGACTCGTGCCGCCAGCCTGCTTCGCCGCTGAACCGGGGCCGTCAGTCGACCGTGGGCTCAAACACGAGCTGGGGACTGGTCCCCGGCAGGTGAGCCAGCCCCCAGGACGCCAACGCGTCGACCACGGGGCGCAACGCCCGTCCAGCGGGGGTCAGGCGGTAATCCATCCGCACCGGGTGCTCGCTGTAGGGGATGGCGGTGATCAGGCCCGCGGCTTCCATCCGCTGCAGCCGATCGGCCAGCAGGTTCGTCGAGATGCCTTCCGGTGAAGCGAGAAACTCGCCGTAGCGGGTTTTCCCGGCCAGCAGGTCGCGCAGGACCAGCAGCGTCCACCGGTCGCCCACAAGATCGAGGGCACCCGCGACCGGGCACGGCGACCGCGCCACCGCCTTGCTGAGCCCGGATCCGCGGCCGCCCCTAGCAGGGGCAGGAGTTCGAGGCATGACACCATCCTAGTCAGTGACTTGCATTTTGCAATGCTCTGTGTCTACGGTGAACGAGTCACTTGCAAACTTCAAGTCAATGTGGACCGAAGGGAACGGCCATGCCATCCGATACCGATACTTCCCGCACCCGGCTAGTCGTGATCACCTGTTTCGCTGGGTGGTTCCTGACCGCGCTCGGTGTGTCCCTGTTCGGCTTGCTGCGGACCGAGCCATCCAGCCCGCCCATCCCGATCGGGTTGGCACTGCTGGTGCCGTTGCTTCTGGCTGGCCTGGCCTACGCCCGGTCGGACCGGTTCCGGAGCCTGCTGCTCGGGATCGACCTGCGCTGGCTGATCGGCGTGCAGCTCTGGCGCGTCGCCGGCGAGGTGTTCCTCCTCGGCTACGCCCGAAACGAGCTACCCGCAAGCTTCGCGATCCCAGCCGGGATCGGCGACGTGCTCGTCGGGCTTGCCGCGCCCTTGGTAGCCGTTCTCGCTGCACCAGGCACCCGAGCAGGCAGACGGATCATCATCGGGTGGTCCGTCGTGGGACTCGCCGACCTTGTCGTCGCAGTGACGATGGGCGTGCTCAACGCGCCAGGGAAATTCGGCCTGCTTGCGGGAGAGGTGACCACCGCACCGCTGCTCGAGCTGCCACTCAGCCTGATCCCAACTTTCTTCGTGCCGCTGAGCGTCCTGCTACACCTCATCGTGCTCCGTCGAACTCTCGAGATCAGTCCGGTTCGCGCGCGCTTCGCCCCGGCCACTTCTGGCATCTGACCGCCGAGGGACTGCTCGATCCTCAAAAGGCACGCCAGATCGCGCGACTTCGTGTATCCGTCCCCGGTGGCGGGCGCGTCGCCTCGGCGCACGGGTTGGTGTGGCAGACTCTGCGCACTTATGTGCACGCCTGGGTCAAGGGGACACGATGAGTGACGAGAACCAGTGGTCCGGCGCCGCCGGCGACACCGGCAACGTG
>DASUII010000422.1:0-16272 GCA_036279835.1 Pseudonocardiaceae bacterium | reverse complement strand
GCGTCGAGGACGAAACCAGCCAGCCGCGGGGAGAACACCGGGTCGCCGGCGTGCACCCGGCGCACCGCCGTTGCCAAGTCCCGTCCGGAGATCGTCTTGGTGACGTACCCGCGGGCTCCGGCCCGGATCACCGCGATCACGTCCTCGGCCGCGTCAGACACCGACAGCGCGAGGAACACCATGCCAGGCGCTTCGGGGCGGACCCGGCGCAGCACCTCCGCGCCGCCACCGTCGGGCATATGGACGTCGAGGAGCACGACATCAGGACGCAGGTGCCCGATCCCGGCGACCGCCTCATGCACTGATCCGCCTTCGCCGACCACCACGACCGGCGGCCCATCCGGGCCGGCGGCACCGGCGCGGGTCAGCTCGGCCTTCACCCCGGTGCGAAACAGCGCGTGGTCATCGACCAGGAAGACCCGGATGGCGCGGTCCTCGCTCGTCTCGGCAGTCATGCGTCTTCTCCGCCCTTCCGGCGACCGACGGCCAGCTGGACCTCAGTGCCTTCACCGGGCGACGTGCGCAGGGTCACCGTACCCCCGTGGCGTTGCATCCTGCCGCGAATCGAGTCGGCCAACCCATGCCGGTCGGCGGCGACGGACGCCGGATCGAACCCAGTGCCGCGGTCTCGGACGAAAACATGCACCTGCCCGGGCTCGACCTCGGCATAGACGCTGGCCTCGGCGACTCCGGCATGTTTGGCCGCATTGACCATCGCCTCCCGGCTGGCTTGCACCAGCGAGGGCAACGGGTCCTCCAGAGCGCAGTCGCCCACTACGACGACCTGCATGGTCACCGCGTAGGTGTCCTCCACCTCGCCGGCAGCGGCGTGCAGCGCCGCGGCGAAGGCGGGCGCCGCGGCGTGGCCATCGGTGTCGCTCTGCGCCACCGTCCCGTAGCCCTGCGGTCCGTAGAGCCAGGAACGGAGCTCCCGTTCCTGGCCGCGGGCCAGCCGGCGGACCTCCCGGGCTGAGTCAGACTGCTGCTGGATCAACGCGAGCGTCTGTAGTACTGAGTCGTGCAGGTGCGCGGCGATCTCGGCCCGCTCCTCAGTGCGGATCCGGGCCCGACGTTCCTCACCCAATGCCCGCATCAGCCGCAACCACCAGGGCACGGTGAGCACGGCCACCCCGACCAGGGTCGCGGCGGCGGCGAGCAGCGCGAACCGGAACTGGCCCAGGTTGCCCTGGTTGAGCAGGAACACCGCGATCCCGCTGGTGACCAGCGCGATCCCGGCCAGCACCCGGAGCAGCGCCATCCGGCCGCCACCGAAGAAGGCGCCCGACAGCACCCCGGCGCCACTGCGCCAGCGGGTCCGTTGGCTGGCGTCGGCCTCCCGCCAGACGACGCCGGCACCGACCAGGGCGATCCCCAGCGGCCCGGTCACCCAACCACCCCACGCGGTACCCCACGCGGCCCCGGCCAGCGCCAGACCCCCGCCGAGCAGGACCAGCCCAACCGCTTGCTGCCTGTCCCGGGTGGAGCTCGGTCGCCGGGCACCCGCCTCCGTCGCCGGCAGGAACGCCCACAGCAGCGCGTAACCGATCAGTCCAGCACCGCCGAGACCGGCGAGCGCCACGAAGATCACCCGGACCCACAGCACCGGCACGCTGAGGTGCTCGGCGATCCCGCTGGACACCCCAGCGATGACCCGATCCGACCGATGCCGGCACAACCGTGACGGCCCGGCGACCGGCTGCGCGCGCCGCCGGTCGCCGTTCACCTGATCGGCGGGTGTGCTCACGTAGTCATGGTCACACGCGCGGTGATGCCAGGGGTATCAGGGTCGACCCCGGTGTCCCCCCAATCCGGGGCGGATCAGGGTGACCCCTGATGGTGCTCACCGTCGCCCAACGTCAGGCTCAACGACGTGAGCGACATCAAGGTGCAGGACACGGTACGGGACCTCTGGGCCACCAGGCCGCGCCGGCGAACCGACGATCGGAAGGTCGCCGGCGTCGCGGCGGCGATCGGCCGGCGGTATGCCATCGACCCGGTGTTGGTTCGGGTGGCATTCGTGGTGGCCACCGTGTTCGGTGGTTCCGGAGTGCTGCTGTACCTGCTGGGCTGGCTGCTGCTGCCGGCCGAGGGTGACCCGGCCTCCGGCGCCGAGCGAATGTTCCGACGAGGGCGCAGCTCGATGTCCGCAGCGCTGACCGTCGTGCTCGTCCTGCTTCTGCTTCTGGCGACCACGGCAGTGCTCAGCGGCCGCGCGTCCGGTGTGCTGGGACTCCTCGTTGCGTTGGGCGCTCTGGTGCTCCTGCACCGCTCTCGGGCCGCCTTAGGTGAGATTCCGGGGGCGCAGCCGACAGCCTCCGCGGCACCGGCCCCGGCCGAACCCGCAACGGCCGCGACCCCAGCTACGACCACAGCTGCGTTGCCACCAGGTACCAGCACAGCGACCGATCAGCCTGCTCCACCGGCGTGGGACCCGCTGGGCGCCGCACCGTTCGCCTGGGATCTACCGGAACCCGCCGCGCCGCCGCTGCCCGCCCCACCGCAGGGTGTTCGATCCAAGGTCACTCCGATTACGCTCGGGCTCGCGCTGCTGACTGGCGGCATCGCCCTGGCATTCGCGCCTGGGCTCTCGGCCGCCGGGATCGCCGCGCTGCTGTTGGGTGTCGTCGGGCTCGGCCTGGTCGTGGGCGCCTTCATGCAGAGCGGTCGGGGACTGGTCCTTATCGCCCTCCCGCTGGCTCTGCTCACCTGGGTGCTGCACGCCGCACCAGCCGCCGGCTTCAAGGTCGGCGGTAGCTACTGGGGCCCGGTCACCTCCGCCGAGCTCCAGCCGCGTTATGCGGTCACCGTGGGCAACGGCCGGCTGGATCTCACCGGGCTACGGTTGGCCCCCGGCCAGACCGTGCGGACCAGCGTCAATGTGGGGATCGGGGAGACTCACGTCTTGCTGCCCCCGAACATCGATGCGCAGGTGAGCTGCCAGACCCAGGTCGGGCAGGTCGACTGCCTTGGCCAGACCAGCACTGACCGGGTGGACGTCACCGACAACGGACTCGACGGTCCCGGCGGTGGCAAAGTGATTCTCGACGTGCACTCCGGCGTCGGCGAAATACACGTGGAGCGCGAAGCATGAATGAGGCCACCAACCCCGAGACTGTCCCAGGACCGCGTCCCGACAACGAGGCACCGGCACTGACCGCCCGGCGCGGGCCGGACCTGCTCACGTTGGTCGCCGGGCTGGGCTCGCTGGGGATCGCGACGACCGCGCTGCTCGGCGGCGTCACGTGGCTGCCCGATGTGGACGGCCGCTGGGTCCTCGCCGCGTTGGCACTGCTCGTCGGCCTGCTACTGGTAATCGGCTCCCTGCGCCCCCAACACCACTGAGCATCGGCCCACCCGCAACGTATCGACCAGCCCCACAGTTCGGGAGGCTCAGAGCACTGCGGAACCCTGGGACTCGATGATTTTCACTGCGACGTGCGCGACCAGCCGGTCATCCGGATCGCCAAGAGCAAGCCCGGTGATCGCTTCAATGCGGGCGACACGGTAGGCGACGGTGTTGGTGTGCAGATGCAGCATCCGGGCAGACTGCTTGTGGCTGCCGTGGTGATGTAAGTACACCGACAGGGTGTGCACCAACTCGGTGCGGTGCTCGGTGTCGTAGTCCAGCAACGACCCGAGGACGCCGCGAGCGAAATCCATCAACTGCTGCATATCGCCGATCGTGCACAGCAGCCGATAGATGCCCAGCTCGTCGTAGCGGACCAGCTGCCCAGCCCGACCCAGCCGCAGCCCGAGATCGATCGCCCGCTCGGCTTGGCGCACCCCACGAGGAACCAGCTCCGGGGAGTCCACCTGCTCGCTCACCCCGCAGGTGGCGTTTTGGAATAGCTGGCACAGTGCCGCGAATGCGGTAGCACTGGGATCACCCGGGACGATCATTACCAGGGCGCCGTCGCGCTGCGCGGCGGCCGCACCCGGCAATATCGACCCGATCCGCTGCGTCCAGTCCAGCTCCGACGGCGCCGGGCGCAGCATCGCGATGCGCATCACGGCGTCATCACGCAGACCCAGCGAGCGGGCCTTTCGCCGAGCATCCTGGGCGTCCAGAAAATGGCCCGAGACGAGGGCGTCGACCACGCTACTGCGGTAACGCAGGTCCAACTCGGCGCTGGTCTGCTCATGGGCCAGCGTCAACGCGAACAGGGTGGCCGCGTAGGTGATGGTGAGGAACTCCGCGTCGTCGGGCACTACCCCGTAGCCGCTGGACGCGGGCCCCTCATCGAGCACCAGCAGGTATCCCAGGATGGTCTCGCGGACGACGACGGGGGTCACCAAGCAGGCCTGGTCCAGCAACGAGCCGGGGATCGCCGGAATCCGCAGTGGCCGCCGCGCGGCTTCCAGGGCGCGCAGTAGCCGGTCGACGCTGGGATCGGTGCGGTTCCATCGCAGTCCCTGCAACGAACCCGACCCGCCGGCCTGGGCCCGCAGCCGGAATCCGGTGTCCAGCAATACGATTCGCTTGCCCACCAACCGGGCGAACACCTCGGTGAGCCGGACCGGGTCTGCCCCGCCCAACGCCGCGTCAGCCAACTCGTCGCAGACCGCCATGGTCCGCCGGTAGATCGAATTCTCCCGAGACAGGCCGCTGTGCTCGGCGGCGGCGCCCCGATCCGGAACCGGATCGTAGGCCCCCGCGCTGGTCACGGCTTCGCCTGGAGCTGCGACCGCAGCTCCGTCAGGGCGCTGACCAGCTGCACCGCCAGCTCGTCGGCCCCACTCGGTACGTGCACCACGACACCGGAGATCAGGTTTCGCAACTTCTCCACAGCGCCCACCGCGTGCTCGACGGTCTCTGTGGGGTTGTCCCGGTTGCGCTTTGCGGCAGCTAGCACAGACGGCGGGATCGACCCCTCCGGAACCTCGTAGGACAGCCGTTGCAGGGTCTGGATGTCTTCGAAAGGCGCCAGCGTCGCGAGCACCGGAAGGGTCACCCGGCGGGCCCGGAGTGCACTGAGCGCCCGGCTCGCCTCCTCGACGTCGTAGATCACCTCGGTGACCAGGAAATGCGCCCCGGCGCGAAGCTTCGCCTCGACCCTGTCCAGCTCATGGGCAAGATTACTGACCGCGGTGCCCAGCGCGGCACCGATGACGAACCGGGTGCGCTCGGCGATGGCGACACCCCGCCAGTCGATGCCGTCGTTGAGCGCGGCGAGCATGGACACCAGCCCGACGGAGTCGACGTCCCAGGGCGATCCGGATCCAGCGCTGGGGTAGTCGCCGGATACCCGTACACTGCCGGTTCGGCACACCACCATCCGCAGCCCAAGGGCGTGCGCGCCGAGCATGTCGGCCTGCAGGGCGGCGAGGTTCCGATCGGCGGCCTCCACCGGTAACAACACCGCACTGCCGACCCGGTCGCTGACCACCACAGCGGCACCCACCGGGCTGATCCGCGCCGCCGGCGGGGCCGCTTCGATGATGGCCAGTAGTCCCGCACCGGCCGCGCGCAGCGTGGAGGCCCGCCGCAGGAACTGCGGTAAATGCGGGCCATTGGGAGCCTGCAACCCGACGGCGACGACCAGCTCGCCGTCCCAGGGCCAGCCAACAGCCGGCTGCGCCAGCTGGATCCCGGTCGGCGCGGCGGGCCGCGCCACAGCGCGCGTGGTCGGGCCCCGCTGGGCCGGGGGCAGCCCGGCGATCGCGTGCGAGATCGCCCGTACATGGGCGGGTGTCGTCCCGCAGCATCCACCCACCAGGGTGGCCCCGGCGGCGACGAATCGCTGAGCGGCGTCACCGAAGTAGGCCGCGTTGCGCGCATAGCGAAGTTTGCTACCGAGCCGTTGGGGCAAGCCGGCATTGGGCTGAACGGAGATCGGCAGGCTGGTGGCTCGGGCCAGCTCATCAACCACGCCCACCAGGACGGCGGGACCGACCGTGCAGTTAGCGCCCAGTGCGACCGCCGGCAGCTCGGCGAGCACGGCAGCCGCCTCCGCCGGATCCTCGCCGCGCAGCGTCCGGCCGTCGTCGCCGAAAGTCAGCTGGGCGATCACCGGCAGGTCACTCTCCGACGCGGCTACCTCGACCGCCTGCACCAGGGACTCCAGATCGCCGAAAGTCTCCAGGATCAGCAGGTCAACCCAGTCACCCAACGCTGCGATCTGCTCACGTAGCGTGTCAGCCCGGGCACTCGCGGGTAACCGGCGCACCGCCGGAGCGCTGGTCGCCGGCCCGACCGACCCGGCGACCAGCACCGGGTGCACAGCCCGCTGGGCTGCCTCCCGGGCCAGCCGGGCGCCCGCGATGTTGATCTCTGAGACGCTGTCCTCCAGCCCCGCTGCGGCGAGTCGCAGGCGGTTCGCGCCAAAGGTATTGGTCTGCAGAATCCGGGCGCCCGCGCTGACATACGCCGCATGCAGGTCCCGCACCAAAGCCGGACGCGATAGGTTCAGCTCGGGTAATGAGCGGTCCAGGGGCACCCCGGCGGTATGCAGCATCGTGCCCATTGCGCCATCGCAGACCACCACCTGGCTGGCGAGTAGCTCCGCCAGCACCGTGCGGGGCTGCTGTGCATCCACTGTCTCGCCTCCTGGTCGCCAAACCTTGGCAGTTATTCGGGAGCGAGTCCGTGCTTATTAAGTAGGAGAATGCCGAGTTCGCGGGCACGCGCTGCCGCTTGGGTGTCACCCTCAGCTCCGGCGATGATCGATCCCTTCATCAGAATGTGCCACTGGCGGGCGAACGCATCGGGGTCCGCCACGCCGGCTTGGGCCGCGAGCTCACAAAGATAACCACGGATGTTCGCTAGGTGCAGGACACTGGCTTGCCGAACCGCGCTGTCCCGGTTGCTCACCTCGAGCAGCGTGGTAATAAAGGAGCAGCCTTCGAAGTCCGGGCGGGCGAACCACTCACCGAAGATCTCGAAGATGGCCAACAGGCGCTGCACCGGGGTATCGCCCCGGCGCTGGGATTCCGCGCGCACCCAACCCATCGTCCACAGCGTTTCGCGACGCTCGAGGAAGGCGAGGATGAGATCATCTTTGGAGGCGAAGTTCCGGTACAGCGTCATCTTCGCGACGCCCGCTTCACTGATCACCGCGTCCACCCCGACAGTACGGGTGCCCTGGCGGCTGAACAGGTCATACGCCGCGCGCATCACCCGCTCGCGACCGCTCTCAGGATCCGCGCCGACGACGAACACCTCGTCAACGGATTTCTCGGGTATCTGCGTCACCATGACCAACCCTCGGGAGGACAATTAACATATTGTACTTGCCCGCACCGGTTGCCAGCCGCCTCGCTGATACCCGCGCCGCTACCGACGGTGCGTAGGCTGTTGCCATGAGCAGGCCAACTGGCCCGTTGCGAGTGGTTGTTGTGGATGACCATCAGATGGTGCTCGACGGGCTTCGGGCGATGTTAGCTGTGTATTCCGGGCAGGTGGCGATCGTCGGTGAGGCCACCGAACCGGAGCCCGCGTTAAAGATCATCACCGGGCAGGAACCCGATATCACCTTGCTCGACGTCCGGTTGCGGGGCTCCAGCGGGCTGGATCTGTGCGCGGAGATCCGCAAGCGGCAACCGCGCTGCAAGGTCGTGTTCCTCACCGTCTATGACGACGAACAGTACCTCTACCAGGCGCTACGGCTGGGTGCGGCTGGCTTCCTACTCAAGCGGGTGCGTGGCGCTGAGCTGGTGGATCACCTGCAACGCATTTACCAGGGCGAGGTGCTGATCGATCCCAGCCTGGCGACGAAGGTCGCGATGTCGGTGGCTCATCTGCGCGGCGGGGAGTTCTGGCCCGGGGCGCATCTCGGGCTGACCCAGCGCGAGAGCGAGGTACTCGCACTGATGGTGGCCGGCCTGTCCAACCGCGCCATCGCCGGGCGCCTGACCGTCAGCGAGGAGACCGTCAAGACCCACGCTCGCGGCATCTATCGCAAGCTCAACGTCCCGGACCGGTCCGGCGCGGTCGCCGCGGCGCTGCGCGAAGGAGTCTTCCAATGATCCACTCGCGGCTGGGCCTGGCTGACGCCGATTCCGATGCCCAGCTGCTCCATCGCGTGATCGAAATCTTGTCGGCGGGCCTTGATCTCGACCGGGTCGTCCAGCGAGTGGCTGATCTGATCACCGAGACTACCTCGACCGACGTCTGCTTCGTGCACCTGCTCGACGAGCCGGGGGGACGGTTGCAGCTGCGCGGCGCCACACCGCCGTTCGATCAGTTCGCCCGGCGGATCGAGCTGCCGGTGGGCGATGGGGTGTCCGGGTGGGTCGCCGCACACTGCGAACCCGCGGTGATCACCGACAACAAGCGCGCAGATCCGCGCTACCTCTACATCCCCGAGCTGCGTGGCGAGGACTTCACGTCGATGGCCTCGGTGCCGATCATCACTCGGCCAGGCGATCTCGTTGGGGTGCTCAACGTGCATACCCGCGACCGCCGCGAATTCACCAAGGCCGACGTCGAGCTGCTGAGCACGGTGGCGGGTCTGATGGCCGGGGCCATCGAGAACGCCAGCCTGCAAAGCAAGCTCGCCGCGCGGGAGGAGGCGATGGAGCGGTTCGCCGAGCAGATCGTGCTGCTGGGCGAAACCGAGCGACGCCGGCTCGCCGGTGAGATCCACGACGGGATCAGCCAGCGCATCGTCAGCCTGTCCTTTCACCTCTCCGCGGCGGCGGACGCGGTTGCCGCCTCGGACTCGGCCAGCGCCGCCGAGCAGATCGCGCGCGCTCAGGAGCTCGCTGCGGGAGCGCTGGACGAGACCCGGCACGCCATTGCCGGACTGCGCCCGCCGGTGCTCGATGACCTCGGGCTGGCCGCCAGCCTGGAGAGCCTTGCGCGTTCCATCCCGCTGCCCAACGTCGCGGTGGACACCGTGATGACCGACCTTCCCGAGCACGCTGAGACCGCGATCTACCGGATCGCACAAGAGGCGTTGCAGAACGTGACGAAGCACGCCCGGGCTGCGCATGTGCAGCTGCGGCTTTCGGTGGCGCCCGGCGCGGTCGTGCTCGAGATCTCCGACGACGGTGTCGGTTTCGACCCGGTCACCGCGACCAAGCGAACCGGACCGGTGGGTTACGGCCTACCTGGCATGCAGCAGCGCGCCGAGCTACTGGGAGGGCAGCTCACCGCGGACAGCGCCCCCGGCCGCGGGACCGTGCTGCGACTGCGCGTCCCCATCGCGCACGAACGCTAGCGCCCGTGTCTCGTGGATCATTGCTCACCCTCTACCACCACGCTGCGCCATTCGGAGCCGAATGACCATCTCAGACCGGTCTCGGACCGCCATTCGGAGCCGAATCGCGGTCCGGACCGAACACGGCGACCGCTTTGGCTGCGGTGTCGGCGGCGTGCGCGGCGCGGTCGGCTAGGTCACCGCCGAGCTTGCCGAGTTCGACGTTGAGGCGGACGAGCTCGGCGGCGGCCCGCGCGGCGGCTGCGGCCAGGGCCGCCGCGGTGAACGCGTCGCCACGCAGATTGGGGTTGCCCAGTTTGGCGACCTCAACAGCCTCAGCCGCGATACCGCTGGCCAGCTCAGCGATCTCCGTCGGCACTCGCGCGGCCCGTTCCAGGGCGCGCCGGATCTGCCGGCGGCGCACCTCCGGGTCGGGCTCGCGGGGTAGCGCGAAGGCGGCGAGCACCGCCCCGTACGCCTCGGCGTCGCGCTCGGCGAGAGCTGCGACCTGGTTGCGGACCCGGTCGGCGAAGGCGGCCCGGCCCGGCGAGTCGACCAGTTGCGCGGTGGAGAACCGCGCGGCCATCCCAAGCAGGCCAGCGGCCATCGCGGCGGTGATCGCCGCGGCGCCGCCTCCTCCCGGCGCGGGCGTTTTCGCGGCGAGGCGATCCAACAGGTCAGCGACCGAGCAGTCGAGCAGCGGTGCACTACGAGCAGGAATCACGACAGGCCAACGATCTCGCCTCGGGAGTCGATGTCGATGCGGGTCGCCGCGGGGTTGGCGCTCAGACCCGGCATCGTCCGCATATCGCCACAGATAGGGTAAATAAACCCAGCGCCCACCGAGGCCCGCGCCTCTCGTACCGGCAGCACCCATCCGGTGGGGGCACCCTTCAGCGCCGGATCCGATGAGATCGACAGGTGCGTCTTGGCGATACACACCGGCAACTTTCCGAATCCGTTGCGTTCGTAACTTTCCAGCTGCCGGGACGCCTTGAAGTCGTACTCGACGCCCTGCGCGCCATACACCCGCAACGCCACGGTGAGGATCTTCTCCCGCAGCGTCGCGTCGTTGGAATACAGGAACGCGAACTCCGACGGTTCATCGGCGACCTCAGCGACCGCTGCGGCGAGTTCGGCGGCGCCCTTGCCGCCCTCGGCGAAATGGGTGCACAACGCCGACCGGGCGCCCATGCCGTCGGCGATCTCGCGGATGGCGGCGTGCTCGGACGGGTGATCAGTGGGGAAGGCGTTGATCGCCACCACTGGTGAGACACCGTGGATCCGGACGTTCTCGATCTGCTTGCGCAGGTTGGCCGCGCCGGCGTGCACGTCGTCGGGGTTCTCCGCCAGCATGCCCTCGGGCAGCGGGCGACCGGCGGTGACCTTGTACCGGCCGGAGTGCGCCTTGAGTGCCCGGACTGTGGCCACCAGCACCGCCGCGTCCGGGCGCAGCCCCGAGGCGCGACATTTGATGTTGAAGAAGCGCTCGGCACCCATGTCGGCCCCGAAGCCGGCTTCGGTAACCAGGTAGTCACCGCAGTGGATGCCGATCAGATCAGCGATCACCGAAGAGTTGCCGTGCGCGATGTTGCCGAACGGTCCAGCGTGCACCAACACCGGCGTGCCCTCCAGCGTCTGCAGCAGGTTGGGCTTGATCGCCTCCCTCATGATCACCGTCATCGCCCCGGCCGCATGCAGGTTCTCCGCCGTCACCGGCTCCCCTTCGCGGGTCTGGCCGATCACGATCCGGCCCAGCCGGGACCGCATGTCCTGCAGCGACGTGGACAGCGCGAGGACCGCCATCACCTCGCTGGCTGCGGTGATGTCGAACCCGCTCTGCCGGGGGGTGCCATCGGCTCGATGTCCGAGTCCGATCACGATGTTGCGCAATGCCCGGTCGTTGACGTCGAGCACCCGGTTCCAGGTGATGCTGTGCGGGTCGAGGTCGATACCGTCGCGCTGCTGCAGCTGGTTATCGACCATCGCTGCCAGCAGGTTGTGCGCGGCGGTCACCGCATGCATGTCACCGGTGAGGTGCAGGTTGAGCGTCTCCATGGGTACGACCTGGCTGTAGCCACCACCCGCCGCCCCACCCTTGATCCCGAAGGTGGGGCCCATCGAGGGCTGCCGGATCGCGACCGTGGCCCGCTTGCCGATATGCGCGAAGCCCTGGCCCAGGCCGACGGTGGTGGTCGTCTTGCCCTCGCCGAGCGGGGTCGGTGTGATGGCGGTGACGACCACGTACTTGGCCCGCGGGGCCTGCGCGAGCTCGTCGATGGCCGCCGTCTTGACCTTCATGACGTGCTCGCCATAGGGCTCGAGCAGGTGCGACCCCAACCCCATCGCGGCGCCCACCTCCGCCAGTGGCATCAGCGTGGCGCCACGGGCGATCTCCAGATCGCTAGGGAAAGGCATGTGCGCCTCCGGCGCTCGTGAGTGGCAAACAGTGTTATGGCACTCAACGCCACTCACGAGTCAGTAGCGATAGTGGGCGGGCTTGTAGGGGCCTTCGACGTCGACGTCGATGTACTCGGCCTGCTCTTTGGTCAGCTTGGTGAGCTCACCGCCGAGGGCCTCGACGTGGATGCGGGCGACCTTCTCGTCGAGCACCTTGGGCAGGGTGTAGACCTCCCGGTCGTATTCCTTGTGCTTGGTGAACAGCTCGATCTGCGCGATCACCTGGTTGGAGAACGAGTTCGACATCACAAAGCTGGGGTGCCCGGTCGCGTTGCCCAGGTTCAGCAGCCGCCCCTCGGACAACAGGATGATCGAATGCCCATCCGGGAAGGTCCACTCATCGACCTGCGGCTTGATCACCAACCGGCGGGCCCCCGAGCGGCGCTCCAACCCGGCCATGTCGATCTCGTTGTCGAAGTGGCCGATATTGCCCAGGATCGCCTGATGCTTCATCCGCGACATGTGATCGACCGTCACGATGTCCTTGTTTCCGGTGGCAGTGATGACGATGTCCGCGCGATTCACCACGTTGTCCAGGGTGTCGACAGTGAAACCGTCCATCATCGCCTGCAACGCACAGATCGGATCGACCTCGGCCACCACCACCCGGGCGCCTTGACCGCGCAGCGACTCCGAGCATCCCTTGCCTACGTCTCCATATCCACACACCACGCAGAGCTTCCCGGCGATCAGCACATCGACCGCCCGGTTGATCCCGTCCACCAGCGAATGCCGGCACCCGTACTTGTTGTCGAACTTCGACTTCGTCACCGAGTCGTTGACGTTGATCGCCGGAAACAGCAGTTCCCCCGCCGCGGCCAACTGATACAACCGGTGCACGCCGGTGGTGGTTTCTTCGGTCACCCCGCGGATGCCCTCGCCGATCGCCGTCCACTTCCCCGGGGTAGCGGCCAATGAGGCCCGCAACACGTTCAAAAACACCTTCCACTCATCCGAGTCGTTCTCATCCGGGGCGGGCACCACGCCGGCTTTCTCAAAGGTCGTCGCTTTGTGCACCATCATGGTGGCGTCGCCACCGTCGTCGAGGATCATGTTCGGTCCATCGCCGTCGGGCCAGGTCAGCATGCGTTCGGTGCACCACCAGTACTCCTCCAGCGACTCGCCCTTCCAGGCGAAACACGGCACTCCCTGTGGCTGCTCCGCAGTGCCATGCGGACCCACCACTACCGCCGCCGCGGAATGGTCCTGGGTGGAGAAGATGTTGCACGATGCCCACCGCACCTCAGCACCGAGACTGACCAGGGTCTCGATCAGCACCGCCGTCTGCACGGTCATATGCAACGATCCCGAGATCCGCGCGCCACGCAGCGGGAAAACGTCCGCGTACTCCCGCCGCAACGTCATCAGACCCGGCATCTCGTGCTGCGCCAACCGGATCTCATTACGGCCGAACTCAGCCAGGCCCAGATCGGCAACGGCAAAATCAATACCAGCGCGGCTCTCTAGCTTCTTCTCAGCGGCAGGCGCCACAGTCATCGAAATGCACTCCCTGTCAGTGAATTGTCATGTCACGCGTTGATGTGCTCGGCCACCTCGGCCGCACTGTCGGGCCCGTAGGCTTCGCTGAAGCGCTCCAGGAAGGTCGCGGGTTCGAACTTGTGCTCCTGGGTGCCGACCGACTCGATCACCAGGGTGGCCAGCATGCAGCCAAGCTGGGCCGCTCGCTCGTCACCCACGCCCCAGCGCACGCCACCCAGGAAGCCCGCCCGAAACGCGTCGCCCACACCGGTGGGATCGGCCTTCGCCAGCTCTTGCGGCGGTGTCACCGAGATGACCGGTTCGCCTGGCCGTTGCACGGTCACGCCCTTGGCACCCCGGGTCATCACCGAAACGCCCACCCGCGCCAGGATGTCTTCGTCACCCCAGCCCGTCTTGCGCTCGAGCAGGCCTCGCTCGTAGGTGTTGGTGAACAGGTAGGTCGCGCCGTCGACCAGCCGCGTGATCGCCTCGCCGTCGAGCGAGGAGAGCTGCTGGGAGGGATCCGCGGCGAACGGGTAGCCGTGCTCCCGGCATTCCTGGCTGTGCCGCAGCATGGCCGCCGGGTCGCTCGGGCCCACTACCACGAGATCGGTCCCGCCCAAGCGGTCCACGATCGGTTTGAGCTCGATATCGCGGGACTCGGTCATCGCGCCGGCGTAGAACGACGCGATCTGGTTCTGGTCGGAGTCGGTGGTGCACTGGAACCGGGCGGTGTGCTTGGTCTGCGACACGTGCACCGCGCTGATGTCCACCCCGTGGTCGGACAACCATTGCCCGTACTCGGCGAAGTCGGCACCAACGGCTCCCACCAGCACCGGCGCCAGCCCGAGGCAGCCCAGGTTGAAGGCGATGTTGGCGCCCGCCCCACCCCGACGGATCGCCAGATCTTCCACTAGGAAGGACAGTGAGATGTTGTCCAGCTGATCGGGCATGATCTGCTCGGCGAACCGGCCCGGAAAGACCATCAGATAGTCGGTGGCGATCGACCCCGTAACGATGATGCTCACTTTAGCCTCCTTCAGACCGCTGCCGGTAGCGCGCTGGCCGGCAACCCGGCGGACTCGCGCAGTTCCGCCGCTTTGTCGGTCCGCTCCCAGGTGAAGTCGGGATCGTCGCGTCCGAAGTGGCCGTAGGCGGCGGTCTTAGCGTAGATAGGTCGGTGCAGCCCCAGGTAACTACGGAACGCCGCAGGACGCAGGTCGAAGTGCTCGCCGACCAGCTTCTCGATGGTCGTGCGGGGCACCTGCTCGGTTCCGAAGGTCTCGACGAACACCGACAGCGGCCGGGCCACCCCGATCGCGTAGGCGACCTGCACCTCGACCCGGTCCGCCAGGCCGGCGGCCACGACGTTCTTGGCCACGTAGCGGGCAGCGTACGCCGCCGAACGGTCCACTTTGGACGGATCTTTACCGGAGAAGGCGCCGCCACCGTGCCGGGAGAACCCGCCGTAGGTGTCCACAATGATCTTGCGTCCGGTCAGCCCGGCATCACCGACCGGCCCGCCGATCACGAATCGCCCGGTCGGGTTGACGAACAGATTGCGCGCCAGCTCAGCCTCGCTGTAGAAGTCGTCGGGCAGCACCGCGAGCACCACGTGCTTCCACAGGTCCGCCCGGATCTGCTCTGAGGTGATCTCTTCGGCGTGCTGGGTGGAGATCAGCACCTTCTCCACCCCGATCGGAACGTGATCCCGGTAGCGAACGGTGACTTGGGTCTTGCCGTCGGGCCTCAGGTAGGGCAGCGTGCCGTCCTTGCGCACCGTCGCCAACCGCTTGGACAGCCGGTGCGCCAGCGCGATCGGCATCGGCATCAGCTCGGGGGTCTCGTGCGTGGCGTAGCCGAACATCATCCCCTGATCACCCGCACCCGAGCTGTCCAGTTCGTCCTCGGACAGCTTGCCGCGCCGCTCAGCCGCCATATCGACACCTTGGGCGATGTCGGGTGACTGCTTGTCCAACGCGGTCAGCACCGCGCAGCTGTGCCCGTCAAAGCCGAAGCTGCCGTTGTCATAGCCGATCCGGCAGATGGTGTCGCGCACGATTTGGGTGTAGTCCAGCGTGCCCGGCGTGGTGATCTCCCCCGCCAGCACGACCAGGCCGGTGGTGATCAGCGTCTCGCAGGCCACCCGCGAGTTCGGGTCCATCGTCAGCGCTGCGTCGAGCACCGCGTCGGAGATCTGGTCGGCCATCTTGTCCGGGTGTCCCTCGGTCACCGACTCCGAGGTGAACAGGTACTCGATGCTCTCCATTTGGGTCATTGGATCACGCTCCTTGCTCGATGGTCGGTTCCTGGCCTGGCGGTTTCTGGCCAGGGGCGGCGGGCAGCGTACGACGGACCGCGATGGTCCCTTCCACCATCGCCGCCAGCTTCGCTCTCGCGACATCGGCGGGAAGGTGCCGCAATCCGCAGTCCGGATTTATGATCAATCTATCGGCCGGGAATATTTCCAGCGCTTTCCGGATGCGCTGGGCGATCACTTCCGCGGATTCGATCTGCTCGGTCTTGACGTCCACCACGCCAAGCCCGAGCGCACGGTCCCAACCGAGCCGCTGGATCATGTGCAGGTCCTCGTAGCCCTTGCGGCCAAATTCGAGGATAAGCTGATCCACGTTCGCGTCGAGCACCGCGGGGAACAAGAAGTCGTAATGACCTTCCCAGGACGGCCGGGCGTAGCGGTTGCCGTAGCAGACGTGCAGCCCCCATCGGACATCGACGCCTCGGGTCACGATGTTGATCGCCTCGACCGCTACTGCCACGTCGTCGGGGTACCCGGCCAGGAACGGTTCGTCGATCTGGAGCAGCTTCGCGCCCGCCTCGGCCAACGCCCGTGCCTCGGCGTTGAGCACCTGAGCCAGCGCCCGGACTAGATCGGCAGACTTGGGGTAGGCCTTGTTCCGGATCCGGTGCGACAGCGAGAACGGTCCGGTGAACGAGAACTTGACCGGGCGGTCGGTGTACTGACGGGTGAAGCGGTAGTCGTCGGCCAGGCCTAGCGGCGGCGGATCGGTCGGCAGCGGATCGACCACGAGGTTGTCGTAGTAGTCGTAGTAGAACGACTTGACGGTGACTGGGATCTGCACACCCGGGATCCGGGCCAGGAAATAGTCGATGTCGTTGTCCCGCCGCAACTCCCCGTCGGAGACGACGTCGATACCGGCTGTCTCCTGGTCCT
>DASUII010000421.1:0-6493 GCA_036279835.1 Pseudonocardiaceae bacterium | reverse complement strand
TCGCCAACCGAATGGCGCACCAGTCCGATTAGCGGTAGCAGTAGGAGTCTGAGGAGGCGTCGCCGCCTTGGAGGCGGACTTGGTGTACTCGTAGGCCGCGGAAGTCCTCGCCGTGCAGGAAGAAGGCCTCGTCGACGGTGAGGCCTCCACCGGCGGGTGCGTCGATCTTGGCCAGCCACGCGCCGACGCCGTCGGGGTAGAACTGGTCGTCCCAGGCACCGTAGAGCGAATTGGTGAGATACACCCGTCGGCCGTCCCGGCTGACCTCGACCATCTGCGGGCCGCCGGCCAGTGGCAGCTCGGCTGCGGCCGGGTGGGCCGCCCGACTGACGATGCCACCCAACCGCACCGAGCCGGTCTCCCGTGGGTTCGCCGGGTCGGACACGTCGTACTGTTTGAGCTCACCGGTGCCGAAGCACGAGACGTACAGCTGCTGGTCGTCCACCGACAGGTTGATATCGGTGACCAGCGGCGGGACCGCACCGAAGGGTTTCAGTGCCGGTGGCAACAAATCGGGGTCGGCGGGTTCGGCGGCAATGGTGATCACCTTGTCGGCGGCCCAAGTCTCCCCATCACGGTGCCAGCGCCACACCGACGCGGAAAGGTCCTGGGTGGACACGACGACACCGACGAATCCCCAGCTGGCCTCGGGATCGTGCGCCGGGCGCAGCTCGAGCACCATCTGGTGGTGCGCGCCCAGGTCGACCCGCTGGAGGTGCTTGCCGGCCGCCAGGTCCCAGAAGTGCAGGGCGTGGCCGTATTTGTTGCCCAGTAGCAGCTCCGGGTTGACCCCGTCCTCGATCATCGACGGGGTGCCCCACTCGCTGGTGATCAGCGTGTTCTGCTTCAGGTGCCACCAGGCGTCATATGCCAGGTGCTGTGGGCCGCGGTCGGTTTCCCACCGGCCCAGTACGTCGAAAGTGGCGTGGTCGAGCAGCGCGATCCCGCCTGGCCCGTCGGCGCCGTCGGCCCCACCGAGGCAGGACAGGAAAATCCCGTCGGGCCCGCAGTGCAATGTATGTGGCCGGGAGTAACCGGCTTTGTCCGACAGCTCCTTGGCGTCGATCGTCTTGACCAGGGTGGGATTGGTGGGGTCGGGCGCAGTGTCATAGACGTGCACGTTCGAGCTGCGCAGGCCGGGCAGCAGCAGGTAACGGCGTTGTAGACCGTTCATGTCGTGGCCCTCATGGGCCAGCGCGCTGCTGCAGGCGTTCCAACCGAAGTGATGCAGCTCATCACTCAGAGTGGGGAGGTCCGCCCAGCCCACCACCTGTCCGTATCGTGGCGAGCCGTGGTCGACGTCGACCACGGTCAGCGCGTCGGGCCGCTGCGCCGTGCGGTCGAACGCGACGACGTAGGCAAGCTTCTCCGCCGGTGCGGCGCCGGCCTCGGCGGGGCTGCGGTAGAAGGTCGGGTCTGACGATGCGTGCGCAGGTGCGCCCATGGAAGTTCTCCTTGACTCAGGTCAGAGGTGGCAGTACGCGATGGTGTGTCGAGGCAGCGGCTAGCTCAACGAGCGCGACACAACGAGCTGGCTAGCCGGACGAGATCGACGTGCCGGCGCACGGTCAGCCAGGCGGTGCGGAACACCGGACCGTCGAGCCGACGGCGGTAGGCAGCGGATCGGCCGGGCGTGATGGTGGTCATCAATGCAGGGCTCCCTACGAAGTCACCACAGACATTACTGTTTTCACCAGACCTCCGCGACGCCTACGAGGCTTCACTGCGAGGCCACCGGCGCGCGACGAAAGGAGCCTCATGGCACGGCTCGCTCAGACCGCCGACCTCACCGAGATCCAGCGGGAGATCCTGGCAACGGTCAAGACCTTCGTGGACAAGGAGATCATCCCGGTCGCCCAGGACTTGGAGCACACCGACACCTACCCGCAGGAAATCGTCGACGGGATGAAGGAGATGGGTCTGTTCGGGCTCACCATCCCCGAGGAGTACGGCGGCCTGGGGGAGTCGCTGTTGACCTACGCGCTGGTCGTGGAGCAGATCGCCCGCGGTTGGATGAGTGTCTCGGGTGTGATCAACACCCACTTCATCGTGGCCCACATGATCAGCCACCACGGCACCGCCGAGCAGAAGCAGTATTACCTCCCGGCAATGTCCGAGGGTCGCATTCGCGGTGCCTTCTCCATGTCGGAGCCGGAGCTCGGTTCCGACGTTGCGGCGATCAAGACAAGAGCCCGACGTGATGGTGACCACTACGTCGTCGACGGCGCGAAGATGTGGCTGACCAATGGTGCCACCTCCACCCTGGTGGCGACGTTGGTCAAGACCGACGAGGGTGCGGCGAAGGCGCACCACAACCTCACTACGCTGCTGGTGGACAAGCCCACAGGCTACGGTGAGGTCGCTCCCGGGCTCAGCGTGCCCGGCAAGATCGACAAGATGGGCTACAAGGGAGTCGAGACCACCGAGCTGGTCTTCGACGGCTACCGCATCGGAGCCGACAAGGTGCTGGGTGCCGCCCCCGGCAAGGGCTTCGCACAGATGATGGATGGCGTCGAGGTGGGTCGGGTCAACGTTGCCGCCCGGGCCTGTGGCATTGCCATCCGAGCCTTCGAGCTCGCCGTTGACTACGCCCAGCAGCGCAAGACCTTCGGCAAGCCGATTGCACAGCACCAGGCGATCGCGTTCAAGCTGGCTGAGATGGCCACCAAGGTCGAAGCCGCGCACCTGATGATGGTCAACGCTGCTCGGCTGAAGGACTCCGGCGAGCGCAACGACGTCCAGACCGGGATGGCGAAGCTACTGGCCAGCGAATACTGCAAGGAGGTCACCGAAGACGCTTTCCGCATCCACGGTGGATACGGCTACTCCAAGGAGTACGAGGTCGAGCGGCTGATGCGCGAAGCGCCCTTCCTGCTCATCGGCGAGGGCACCAGCGAGATCCAGAAGACGATCATCAGTAAAGGGTTGCTGCGGGAGTACGCTGCCCGAGGTTGAAGCAGACACCGTGTTAGTTAGCACACCGTTGAGTGAAATCCGGGCGTTGCACACCACGATCGGGTACTCATAGGGGAGGTGATGCGTGATGACCAGTCCGTTCAGCGGCTACGGCCAGATGCCTGGCCTGCCCACCCCTCCGACCGGCTGGCCGATCGGCTCCTACGCTACTTACGCCGAGGCGCAGCGTGCCGTGGACCATCTCGCCGATAACCAGTTTCCGGTCGCCGAGGTCACGATCGTCGGAGTGGACCTGATGCTGGTGGAGCGGGTACTGCGACGGTTGACCTGGGGCCGGGTGATCGGCCAGGGGGCGGCGTCGGGTGCCTGGTTCGGCCTGTTCGTGGGGGTGTTACTGAGTCTGTTCGCGACTCAGGCCGGGACCGGGGTGATTCCGATCTTGGTAGGAGTGGCCACCGGTGCGGTGTTCGGAACGGTGTTCGCCGCCGCCGGGTATGCGGCGACCCGCGGCCGCCGGGACTTCGCGTCGGCGAGCCAATTGGTAGCCGGACGTTACGACGTGCTGTGCCAACCGCGACATGCCGAACAGGCTCGTGACATGTTGGCGAAACTGGCCATGGGGCCAGGCGCGGCGGCTGGCTGACCGCTCTCAGCGGGGAAGGCAGTGCCAGCCGGCGAGAGCCTCGATGAGGCCGGTGACGACGGGCAGAGTCGCCAGGGTCTGCGCGTCGCACCAGCGGACTCCATCAGCGTCGTCGCCGGCGGATAGGGCACCTCCGGTCACCCGGCAGCGGTAATCGTGGATGTCGAACACTGCCCCATCCGGTCCGTCGCGTTGCACATCTCCCAGCCAACGCGTGACCTCAACGGTCAGCCCGGTTTCCTCGGCCACCTCGCGGATCACCGCGTGCTGGTCGGTCTCGCCGCCCTCAACCCGGCCCCCGGGCACCGACCAGCGGCCACGTCCCGGGTCGTGGGCCCTTCGGATCAGCAGCAGTCTGCCGGCGTCGTCGAGCAGCACCGCCCCGACGCACCTGATGCGCTGTGCTGCCGAGCCTGTCATCCGCAGGGATGGTAGTACCCTTCGGGAGTGTCGGGAGGTACGGTCGACTCCGCTGCGGTACAACACTCACAGATCGTGGACGGAACAGCCCGGCTACGACCGCGTTGCGCTGCCTGCAGCGGCGAGACAAGGTGGGTCAGGGTGAACGCGAGAACGTTCTGGCGGCGCTGAGATGTTCGGTCGACATTCCCACGTGCTGCTCGATCCTACGATCGAGCGGCGAGTGATCCGGGTGCGACGGCACTGGGCAGTGCTGCTCAAAGACCTGCTGATCACCTTCGGAATCGTGCTGGGGGCGTACTTACTGTCCCGGCTGGTCGGCGGCGTCGCAGGCGGCCTGTGGCTGGTGCAGTCATTGCTCTGGTACATAGCGGTCGGGGCATTGCTGCGTTTCGCCTGGCAGGTGCTCGAGTGGTGGGTTGAGGTCATCATCGTCACCGACAAAAGATTCATGGTCACCAGCGGCATCATCGAGACGAAGAACTCCATGATGCCGATCACCAAGGTGACCGACATGAGCTTCATGAGGCCCTTTTTCGGGCAGATACTCGGTTACGGCACGCTCCGGATAGAGTCGGCCGGGCAGAAGCAGGATCTGGAGTGGATTTACTTTTTGCCCAGGCCCGAGGAGGTCTTTCAGGCGATCTCCGGGTTGATCTTCGGCGAGAAGAAGCAGCCTCAATCACACATGCTGCAGCCACCGCGCAGCTCTCGTCGCAGGCGTTGGCCGCGCCCGGGATGGCCAGGCTCCGAAGGCCGGTAGCGATAGCCGGTGAAGACTGCGGTCATGCGTATTGACCTGCACGCCCACTCTACCGCGTCTGATGGAACGGACACCCCCGCGGAGCTCGTCGTGGCCGCTGCGGCGGCTGGTATTGACGTGCTGGCCCTGACCGACCATGACACCACCGCGGGATGGCACGACGCTGTCGAAGCGTTGCCGGTAGGCCTGCGGCTGATCCGGGGCGCGGAGTTCTCCTGCATCGCGCCGGACGGTAGGGGCGGTGACGTCTCGGTGCACTTGCTCGGTTACCTATTCGATCCCACCTCGGCTGCGATCATCGTCGAGCAGGCGCGGCTGCGCGACGAGCGACGCGTGCGGTTGTGCGTCATGGCACGGCAGATGGCCGCCGACGGGTTCCCGGTGGATCCTGACCAGTTTCTCGCCAGCCTGCCGCCGGAAGCTCCGGTCGGGCGGCCGCACCTCGCCCGGGCACTGGTGTCGGCGGGTGTCGTGGGCAGCATCGACGAGGCCTTCCGTCGATTTCTCAATACCGGCGGCCCGTACTACACCGGTCGGGTCGATACCGACGTTCACGCCGCGATCCGGATGGTTCGCACCGCAGGCGGAGTTGCGGTTCTGGCGCACGCCGCAGCTCGCAGCCGGGGACCGGTCATCGAGCTCTCGGTGATCGCGGAACTTTCCGCTGAGGGGCTCGCCGGGGTGGAAGTAGACCATCCCGACCATGCCGACGGCGATCGCGCGGCGCTGCGCGACCTCGCGGCCGAGCTGGGCCTGCTGGTGACCGGCAGCAGCGACTACCACGGTGGGAACAAAACGGTGTCGCTAGGTCAAGAGGCGACTGACCCGGAGGCGCTGGAGCGAATCGAGGAGCTGGCGGCGAGCAGCCGCGTCGCCGCGGTGACCGGCTGATCGGCTGATCGGCTGATCGGCTGATCGAGTACGGTAGGCGCGATGGCACCGCGAGCGCAGGGCGAGTTGCAACTCGGCGGTCTGCCCCGCCCGCTGGTGCGGCTGACTCCCGCCAAGCTCAGCACCTGGACCGGCTGTCGCCGGCGTTACCGGATGGCGTACCTGGATCGCCCCGCGCCCGCACGCGGCGGGGCTTGGGCACACAACACGCTGGGCGCGGTGGTGCACACCGCGCTGCGGGCGTTGTTCGATCTGGCGCCCGACCGGCGGCAGCCGCACGCCGCGGCGGCCCTGGTCGCGACGCATTGGTCCGGCGAGGGCTTCGCAGACAACGCGCAGGCCGGCGACTATCGAAGCCGCGCGCAGGACTGGGTCGCCCGATACGTCGACGAGCTGGATCCCGATCTCGAACCTGTGGGGGTGGAGCGTTGGGTATCCGCGCCGACCCAACGGATCGTTGCCGAGGGACGAGTGGATCGCATCGACGAGCGCAACGGCGAACTGGTCGTAGTCGACTACAAGACCGGCCGCCACGAGCTCACCGTCGATGACGCTCGCGGTTCGCAGGCGTTGGCGCTCTACGCTTTCGCGGCTCGCCGCACGCTACGTCGGGAGTGCCGTCGGGTGGAGCTGCACCACCTGCCCACCGGCACCGTTGCCGGCTGGGAGCACACCGAGCAGTCGTTGAGCAGGCACCTACGGCGTGCCGAGGAGGCGGCTGACGAGATCGCGCTGGCCGCCGACACTCTGACGACCGGAGGCGACCCGGAAATCCTGTTCCCGCCCACCCCCGGCCGGGCTTGCTCATGGTGCGACTTCCGGCGGCACTGCCCCGAGGGCCGGGCCAGTGCACCAGAGCT
>DASUII010000420.1:0-3327 GCA_036279835.1 Pseudonocardiaceae bacterium | reverse complement strand
TTCTGGAGAAGCACAATGGCAAGTCCGTTGTCTACCAAGTCAAGTGGACGGCAAAGCCCGAGCAGGACGCGGCCCATCTTGGAGTGATTCGTCTCTACCGATCACCTGATTGGATGAGACCCGGCTTCCGCAGTTGATGGGCACATGATTGCGTCGGATTTGGGTCGTGACCTGCGGAGACGGTGCTAGGTAAGGAAGAGAGGCGTGTGCCTACGCGTGCCGGGGTCCTGCGGGGGCGTGTTTTGCCTGGTCAGCTCGGGTCCAGGGCGGTGATGGCCGGTGGTTCGGGGATCTGACAACCGCGGTAAATGCCGGCCTGGGTGGTGGTGAGTGGGGTGGTGTGGACGGCGGTGCCTGCGCTGCCGGTGAGGGCGACGGCGTGGACGCGGCCGAGTTCGGTGGCGATGCGCCGCCAGGTCGACCCGGTGCGGCGTTCGGCGACGCGGACGAGCAGCAGCGCCAGCCAGCAGATCAGGACGTGGGCGCGGATGCGGTGTTCGAGCCGGTGGAAGACGGGGCGTAGCAGCAGGTTCGACTTCAGGTCGCGGAAGCCGCGTTCGGCCTCGAGGAGGTTCTTGTAGCCCAGCGCGGCGTCCTCGGCGCTGATGTGCGGGTCGGAGGTGGCGATCAGGTATTTGCCGTCCAGCCTGGCCTCGGCCTTGACCTTGGCCCGGTCGATCACGAGGCGCCCGTTGGCCTGCTGGCGCAGCCAGCGGCCGAGTGCGGGGTGATCACGCAACGCGCACTCGGCCTTCGTGTGCGCGGCCTCGGCCTTGCGTTTGGCGGTGCGGCTCTTGCTGTTCCGAGTCTTGGCGCGGGCCTTCGCGATCCGGTCCAGCTCGGTCTGCAGGCGGGTGACGGCGTCCTCGCGCTGGGTGCGGTCTCGTTCGGCCTGCTCGGGGTTGTGGCAGATCACGTACCGCACCTCGGTGTCGTCGACGTTCACCTCTTTGACCCGCAGGTTGTCTCGGACCTGCTGGTAGCGTCCCGGGCGGGACAACACCGTGTCGGTCAACGGGTTTCCGTCGCGCATCCGCATCCCGGCGATGAAGTGCCCGCCGCCGCGGCGCAGGTAGGCCAGGTTGTCGGCGGAGGAGAAGCCACGGTCCACCACGGTGATGACCCGCCCGAGCCGCCAGCCCCGGATGTCGTCTCGCACCTGCGGCAGCAGCGCGGCGTCGTTGGCGTTGCCGGGCCAGCACCACACCCGCACCGGGATGCCCTCCTTGGTCACGGCCAGCCCGATCACGATCTGCGGCAGGTCGTTTCGGTGGTCCTTGGAGTGCCCGTACACCCGGAACGCGTCCTCGCCGGCCTCCTCGGTGTCGCGTTCGAAGTAGGTGGAGGTGGTATCGAAGAACAGCAGGTCGACCTCCAGGTTGAGCAGATCCGCCACCGCGAAGAACACCGCCTCCTGCACCTCGGCCTGCGCGTCCGCCTCGGCCAGCAGGTCCATCGCGCGATACGCCTGGTCCTCGTCCATCGCCGCCAGCCCGTCGATCGCGACGTCGCAGACGGCCCACTCCGCGGCGGACAGCTTCGACTTCGGCTCGATCGCCCGGTTCGCCACCAGTGCGAACAGCACCCGCTCCACGTCGGTGGTGAACCGGCGTGCACCCACGACCTTGCGCAGAGCGGCGTCCACGTCCAGCGCCCGCCACAGCCCGTCGAGCAGGTGTACCGCGCCGACCGGACGCGACCCGGCCACGGTCAGCCCGTCCCCGACCAACTCGGCGGAATCGGTTGCGGCCGTGTTGGGTTCGCCCAGGTAGCGGTTGATCGAGGCGACCAGCCGCCGCACCCCGTCCCGATCCAGCTGATCCTCGCGGCCCAGGTTCGCCAGCACCTGCGCCTGCGTCACGCCGCCGACACGCTGGTTGTGCGCGAGCTGGATGTACCGCACCACCGAGCCGTCCCTATTCCTGCGCTGCGTCGTCCGCAAGTACATGCCCACCAGCAGAGCAGGAACAACCACGGTGATCAAGCGCGACACGGCAAGTCGTGTGCCCACGCAAATCCGTGTTTCCCGACCATCCGCAACGCGCCTACCAGCGCAAACGCCGATCAGAAGGCCCGCGTATGCCCACTAACTGCGGAAGTCGGGTGTGGCGTCGGCTCGGCGTGGGCCGCAGGCGCGAGTATGGCAACAGCGATCAGTGTGGTGAGTAGTATTTTTAGGGCCATTTTTTGGCTGCCTTCCCTTCGGATGTCTTGACGACTAGCTGATGTGATCGCACGATTTGGGATGACCCGCGTGCGTGCGAAGTCTCCTCACGACCAGGGTGACGCAGCTAGGTAGTGGGAGTCGCCCGCTGCCACTGACAGCGCCGGTTCCACACATTGATCGTCGGTCACTGCAATGAGCAGATGAGCGGTCGCGGAGCAGCGCGAGCTCGGCCTCCGAGTCCTCCGGCGGATCGGCGCGCAGGTACATCGCCTCCCAGTAGCGCACGAGGAAACGAGTGTAGGCCCGCGTACACGCCGTCCGATCATGGGAGGTTCCTTTTCAGTCTTGTGCTACGCGCAGGATCGTCTTGCCAGGGATGCGTTTGTCGGGAGCGAATGCCGCGGCGGCTTCAGCGAGTGGCAACACGGCGCCCACCACCGGTTTGAGGCGTCCATCCCGTACTCGCGCGGCGAGGTCGGCGAGCCGGGCGCGATCGGCTTCGACAAGGATGTAGAGCGCTCGCCCGTCGCGCGGCTGGGTCTTGGGCGGCTCGGCGATGGTGACGAGCGTTCCGCCGGCGCGCACCAGTGCGGCCGAGCGGGCGAGAATGTCTCCGCCGATCACGTCAAATACCACGTCGACTTCCCCTGCGTCCTCCAGCTTTTCGGTATCCAGGTCGAGGAAGGTATGGACGCCGAGCGCGGCCGCCCGGTCTCGATCTGCGGTCCGGCCGGTGCCGATGACGCGCGCGCCGACCTCACGAGCGAGCTGCACCGCGATCGACCCGACCGCACCCGCGACACCGTGGATCAGGACCGTTTGTCCAGCGGTGAGGCGGCCGTGGTCGAACAGGCCCTGCCAGGCGGTCAATCCGGAGATCGGCAGCGCGGCTGCCACAGTGTGATCGATGTCGATCGGCAACGGTGCCAGATTACGGGCTTCCACCGCGGTGTACTCCGCGAGCGAGCCGTTGCGGGCCCAGTCGGCGAGCCCGAACACCCGCTGCCCCACGCTCAATCCGGTTGTGCCGTAACCCAGCTCAGCCACGACACCGGACAGATCGTGGCCGGGCACGCTCGGTGTGCGGTCACGACCCGCCCGGTCGATCCAGGTGTGCGGCCAGTCAAGCTCACCGGGTGTGAAACCCGCAGCGTGTACCC
>DASUII010000419.1:0-5088 GCA_036279835.1 Pseudonocardiaceae bacterium | reverse complement strand
CGCCGGCCGGTCGGCACCACAAACGCGGGTCGCTCCGGGCAGCCGACAAATCAACACCAAGGCACCACGGCCAGTCGAGTTCAGAGTCAGACCACCCGAAACGATCCACCCCACCATCATCACTGTCGAGTTCACGACGCTAGTCGCTTTGGCTCGAAGGATGGGCTGAGCACTTCGAGCGGCTTAGCGGTGAAGGACAAAGCGCCCAGGTCCAAGCGCCAGTACACGCTCGGCGACGCTGGTGAGCACCGCGCGGCGCTCGGGCGTTGCCACCGGACGCAATGGTTGCACGTGTGTGTAGCGCCAAGGTCAGAGCTTGACCGGGTAAACGGGCTCGGGGATCTCCGGTTTGATGCGGTGCTCGACGAAGATGCCGTGCCACAGCATGAACACCAGCAGGGCCCATATCTGACGGCTGCGGTCCATCCTGCTCTCCCTGTGCTCTTCGAGCAGGGCCAGCACCGCGTTCTTGTCGAGTAGTTCCTCGGTCTTCGAGTCGGCGATGATGCCGCGCGCCCAGTCGTGCATCTCGTTGCGCAGCCATGGCCGGATCGGCACCGGGAAGCCGAGCTTGCGCCGGTGCAGCACGTGCGCCGGGATGATCTTGGCCAGCGCCCTTCGCAGCGCGTACTTCGTCGTGTCGCCGGCGAGCTTCTGGTCAAGCGGGATGCTCGCGGCGACCTGGAACACCTCGGCGTCCAGGAACGGCACCCGCAACTCCAGCGAGTTCGCCATGGTCACCTTGTCCGCCTTGACCAGGATGTCGCCGCGCAGCCAGGTGTAGAGGTCCACGTGCTGCATGCGGGCGACCGGGTCCCATCCGCGGGATACGTCGTACCAGGGCGCGGTGACGTCCATGAAGCCGACTTCCTCGGAGTAGGTCTTCAGCACCGCGCGCAGCTGCTCGTCACGGAAGTTGCGGGCGTTGCCGTAGTAGCGCTGCTCCAGGGTCAGCGCGCCGCGCCGCAGCAGGTCCTTGCCGCGGACCCCCTCGGGAATCTTCGTGGACACCTTGCCGACGAGTCTGCGCACGCTACCGGGGACCTTCTCGAACGCCGCCAGCGAGATCGGCTCATTGTAGATTGTGTAGCCGCCGAACAGTTCGTCCGCGCCCTCACCGGACAGGACGGCCTTGACGTGCTTGCGTGCCTCCCGCGCGATGAACCACAGCGGCACCAGCGCCGGGTCGGCCACCGGATCGTCGAGGTACCAGACGATGAGCGGCAGCGCCTCCATCATCTCGTCCGCCGACACCGTGCGGATCACGTGCTTGACACCGATCGCGGCGGCCGACTCCGCGGCGACGTCGACCTCGGAGTAACCGTCGCGCTCGAACCCGGTGGTGAACGCGATGAGGTTCGGGTTGCACTCTTTGGCCAGCGCCGCGGTCGCCGTGGAGTCGATGCCGCCAGAGAGGAACGCGCCGACCGTGACGTCCGGGTCGGAGATCATGTGCTTGGACACCGAATCGCGCAGGACGTCGGCGATGCGCTCGTACAGCGCCTCCGCCTCGGCCTCGCCGTCGACCGGTTTTGCGATGAACTGCGGGTGGAAGTACCGAGTGAACTCAACCTGCCCACCTGGGACGACCCGGAATGAGGTGCCGGACTCGACGCGGCGGATCCCGGTGTGCAGCGACTCGGGCTCCGGCACGTATTGGAGCACCAGGTAGTGCTGCAACGCGGTCTGGTCCAGTTCCTCGGGGACGCCCAGGGTGCCGGACAGCTCCAGCAGGCTCTTCTTCTCGCTGGAGAACGCCACGCCGCCCGGCCCGCCCGAATAGAACAGAGGCTTGATGCCGAACGGGTCACGCGCGCCGAACACGACCTTCTCCTGCGCGTCCCAGATCATGAAGGCGAACATGCCGCGCAGCTTCTTGACCGCGTCCGCGCCGAGGTGGTGATAGGCGGCGACGACCGCCTCACCGTCGCCGTCGGTGTTGAACTTCGCGCCGAACTTCCCGGCGAGCTCGGCCCGCAGCTCGAGGTAGTTGTAGATCTCGCCGTTGAAGTTCAGCGTGTAGCGCGTCGGCGCCTCGGGCGGCCCCCACACCAGCGGCTGGTGGGAGTGCTCCAGGTCGATGAACCCGAGCCGGTTGAAGCCGTAGACGACCTCAGCTTCGGCCCAGGTGTCGGTCTCGTCGGGGCCGCGGTGGCGCTGGCAGCGCAGTGCCGCCGCGACGGCGTCCCGCGCGGCATCCGCGTCGGCCTCGGTGGGACAGATCAGTCCAAGCACGCCGCACACGTGTACTCACACACCTCAAAGTCTTCACCGGGCTGGGAAGCGCGCAGTATCCCGCGTCCGCCTCCGCGGCGTGCAGGTCACCCCCACGCAGTGGGGCGCAGCGGCCACCTCGCCCCGGCAGCTGGAGAGCCCGAAACTGTCAGTGGCCGATGCGAGAATCGGGACATGACCGTAGCAGTGCGCGATCCCGTGGCGGCGATGTCGCGCGGCCTCGATGAGCTGCGCGCAACGCTGAGCGGTCTGGACGACAAGGGAGTAACCCACACCCTCCGAGACATCGAGGCGCTGTCCCGAACCACACAGTCGGTCATGCTCGACGTGGTAGCCGAGGCGGAAGCGCGCGGTATCGCCGTCCGGGAGGGTTTCGGTACCACCGCGGGTCTGGTTGCAGCGATGCTTCACCTATCCGGTGCGGACGCCCGGACCCGGGTCGAGCACGCAGCCATGGTCGGTACCCGGCGCACGACCACGGGAGAAACGCTGGCGCCAAAACTGCCCGCTACTTCGGTCGAAAATTGCTGCCTCTTGTGCCCGATGCACCATCAACAGGTGCACCTGCAGGGATGGGATATCACCATTCAGGGCGGACGCGTCGAATTCCTACCACCCACAATCATCGACCCATACCGGCGGCCGCTGACCAATCCACTCCGTCGCTGATCGTTTTTCGCGCACCAAAAACGAGCTCCGATGGTTGCATTCAGCGTTCCGGGTCGGTGCCTACCTCGAAGGTGATCCCGCCCAGCTCGTTCTCCCACACCGGCCGCACCCGACGGCCGCGCGCTGCCATCAGGACAGCCGCGGGTACCGGAAGGTTCGTCGACGGCACGCTGGCCACCACCCGGCCAGTATTGCTCACACAGGGCAGCCCGATCCTCCGATCGTTGGCCACCATGAGTGAACCAAGCTGCGAGGCGGAGGGTGTGCCATGGAGGTGGAGGTCGAGGAGACACGGTTGCCCGGGATCGGGCTGCGTCACGACTTCGTCACTGTGCAAGGACGTCGGATTCCTCGCGATGGCCGCATACCTGCCGGTGCTCACCGCCCTGGTCTCCGCATCCAGCGTGACCTCAGCGGTGTACTCGGTGCTGATCGCGCTCGGCACGCTCGCAGTGGTGCTCACCATCGCGCTGCGGCATGGCGAGGTGGTGACCCGATTCGTGGGCGCCCGCTCCGACGATGTCCTGCTGCTGCGGGTGCTTGGGCTTGCGCTGCTGGTCGCCGGCGCCGCTGAGGCGGCCCACGTGTCAGCGGCGGTCGGCGCATTCCTGCTGGGGATCGCGCTGTCCGGGGAGGTCGCCGAGCACATCCGCGGTTTACTCGGCCCACTGCGCGACATCTTCGCGGCGGTGTTCTTCGTGTTCTTCGGCCTGTCCACCGACCCAGCATCGTTGCCATCGGAGCTGCTGCCGGCCGCCGTACTCGCCATCGTCGGCGTCGCAACCAAGCGGGTGACCGGCTGGGTCGCCGGCAGACGCACGGGTGTCGGCCCTGCCGGCCGGCTGCGGGCCGGCACCGCTCTGGTCGCCCGCGGTGAGTTCTCCATCATCATTGCCGGCCTCGTCGGCGCTTCGGTGATCCCGGCCTTCGCGCCCACCGTGGCCGCTTACGTGCTGATGATGGCCGTGCTCGGCCCGCTGGCCCCACGGCTGGTCGATCCGCTCGCCCGTCGGCTCGCTCGGCGGGCTGCGGAGCGCCGAGCTGATCCACCTACAAGGAAGCGGCCCCCCGACCCGAGGCCTCCGGGGGAGCCTCCAGCCGCAATAGGATGGCTGCGATGAACAGGCACCGCCCGGGGCGGATCGCCCGCACGCTACTGCGAGCGCCGGCACGACTCTACGACTGGCGCTGTGGATGGCTGCTCGGTCATCGGTTCCTGCGCCTGACGCACGTCGGCCGCAACTCCGGCCGTCGCTACCAGACCATGCTGGAGGTGATCGGGACCGGACCGGCGGGCAACGAGTTCCTGGTCGTAGCTGGTCTGGGCCCGACGGCGGATTGGTATCGCAACTTGCGAGCCACCCCGGCCGTGGAAGTCGCCATCGGCCGCAGCCGGTTCCGGCCTGCCCATCGCACCCTCAACGTCGAGGAGGCCGTCGCCGCGCTCACCGATTACGAACGCCGCAACCGCTTGATCACGCCTGTCATCCGGCGAGTGTTGAGTTGGCTGGTCGATTGGCGCTACGACGGCAGTGGCCCCGCTCGACGACGGCTCGTGCGCGAGCTGCCCATCGTGGCGTTTCGACCCGCCCACCATGGCGGAAGCGCGGAAGACGAGATCGCAGCGCAGTGACGGCCTGGCCCGCCGCCTCAGCTATCCCACGGACCGGAGCATGTGGACATTTCCGGGGATGTGGTGAACGGGTCAGCTAGTGGCATTGATCAGTCAGGCGCTGGCGAGTGGCTGAATCTCCTCGAGAGCGGGGGCGAGCCGGTCACGTTCAAGTTCCAGGTCATAACGACTTTGGAGGTTCAGCCAGAAACGCTCGGTGGTTCCGAAATACCGCGCAAGTCGCAGCGCGGTGTCGGCGCTGACCCGTCGCTTCCCGTGCACGATCTCGGTGACGAGCACGGTCTGATCGCGGACAGGACGCATGGGCACGAGCCTTCGTCATCAGCAGGGCGCCGTCAATCAACAACGTCGGCGACCAGCGTGAGCTATCGCGACTGTCCGTACTTGCGATAGAACTGCAGTGGCCGAGGGGAGGTGGTCGATCGCCAACTCCCACCCACCGAAACTATCGTTCGGGAGTACCAGATGAGCACCTCGACCACGCCCTCCGCAGTTCAAGCCTCTCCTGGCGCGGTCCGGATTTTTTCGATCTTGAACGGGCTGACGTTGCT
>DASUII010000418.1:0-3665 GCA_036279835.1 Pseudonocardiaceae bacterium | reverse complement strand
TTCCAGGTGGACGCTCCACGGTGCGGTGGCTGAGTCGAGGTGATAGCTGGCCTCGTCGAGGGCGCAGAAGGATCGCCGCACCGGTCGTTCCCAGTGGACCGCCGTGCTTTTGAGTGGCGCCGTGGCTGGGCGGCTTGTCATGATGTTGCTCCTCTTGCGACCTCGCAGGGCGACTCCGGGAAGGGTCGTCAGGTCGACGCGATCACGCCGTCGACGGATCAGCGCTGGTCATGGGGACCTCCTTCTAAAAAGAAAAATTCTCTTATTAGAAGCTTGCTCCCCCTGACGCGTTTCGTCAAGAGTGATTGTTTTTAGAAGGTCCCCTCCACCGAGGGCGGGTTTCTCACGCCGGGTTCAGCGCGAGTTGAGTGAGTTCCCAAAGCACGTGGTAGGTGGTGGTTTGGGCCTCCTGGATGCGGTGCACCGAGGACGATGGCATCACGAACAGGTGCTCGATGGTGTCCGCCTCGGCCATATTGCCGCCGTCGTAGCCGGCCAGACCGATGGTGAGCATGCCGCGGCGGTTGGCCTCCTCGAAGCCGCGGAGCACGTTGGTTGACCCGCCGCTAGTGGACAAGCCCAGCGCGATGTCCCCCGCGCGGCCGTTGGCGGCCAGGGGTCGGGCGAAGACCACGTCGAAGGAAACATCGTTGGCCAGCGCGCTGAGCACCGCAACATCGGTGGCCAGCGCCGCCGCGGGCAACGGATGGCCGGCTGGACCGGGGTTCTGAAAGAGCTCCGCGATGGCCTGGGCGTCGGTGCTGCTACCGCCGTTGCCGAAGGTGAACAGGCGGCCGCCAGCGGCAAAGGACCGGGCCATCGCGCTGGCACAGTCAATGAGTTGATCACGATAGAGTTTCAGTACGTCGGCGCGCAGCCGGGTGATCTCCTCGGTTTTGTCGGTGGTCGACCGGCACACCTCCGCGAGCACCGCGTCCACGTTCGATTTACCCGCGTAAAGGAACGGGTACAGCGACTCCAGGTCGCTCATGACGACACCTCCGGGCAGATGATGCAGGTCAATGCGTTCACCCCAGGACACTGGGCGCGAGCACGCCGGGCTGTTCGAAGAAGACGTGTACCAGTTCCCACAGCACGTGATAGGTGGTGACGTGGATTTCCTTGACCACTCGTGGGTCGTCGGAGCGTGCGACGAGTACGTGGTCCAGCCCCTCGATCCGGGCGATCTGGCCGCCGTCGCCGCCGACCAGCGCCACGGTCAGCAGGCCCGCGTCATGAGCGGTGCGCAGCGCGCGGGCGACGTTGGGGCAGTCGCCGTCCGCCGAGATGCCCAGTGCGATGTCGTCCGCCGCTGCGTGTAGCCGCAGCTGCGCCGCGAAGCTGTCCTCAAAGCCACCCAAGCGGGTAATCCCGCTGAGCGTCGCGGCGTCATTGGCCAGCGACACGGCCGGTAGCGCCCGTTTTCCCATGATGACCGGGTGCACGAACTCCACCACGATGTGCGCGGCGTCGGCGGCCGCCGAACCGTTGCCGAAACACAGCAACCTGCCACCGCGGTGGAACCGCAACGCCATGTCGTAACAGGCTCGGCCCACCGCCTCCGCGTCCTGGCCCAGCGCCCTGGTTGGCTCTGTGCGTCGCTCGAAAGCTCGATCCACCTGGGCACCCGTCAACTCAGCGACCACTACTGTCCGCCTCCTGGGTTTATACGATAATCCTAGTTGTAATCGTAGTACCTTGTCGGCATGCCGCGGACCTCCGACCCAGCCGGTGAGCGCAGCAGGACTCACGGTGCCCTGGCCAGCGCGAGCCGGGTCCGGATCCTCGATTTGCTACGTGGCAGCGGTACCCCGCTGGACGTGGCACAGATCGCCGTGCGCACCGCGCTGCACCCCAACACGGTGCGTTTCCACCTCAAGGTGCTCATCGATGCTGGACTCGCGTGTTGTCGCACCGACTCCCCCCGTGCCTCGGGTCGGCCCCGGCTGATCTACACCGCGACCACAGACGGCTCCGGCAGCCATCCAGAGGGCTTTCAGTTGCTCGCCGATATCCTCGCCAGCTACCTGGCCTCCAGCAGCACTATCCCTAGCGAGCTGGCCGAGGAGGCTGGTCGCGCGTTCGCCCACCGTCACCCGCGGTCTTCCCAGCCGATCGCCGGAGTCTCCGCCGACGAGGCAGTCCGCCAAGTCATCGCCACGTTCGCCGAACTCGGTTTTCAACCGGAACTGGACCGGGACGGATCACACCGCCGGATCCTGCTGCACGCCTGCCCCTTCCACGCTGTCGCCAGTAAGCACCCCGACGTGGTCTGCGCGGTACACCTGGGCCTACTCAGACAAACCCTCGCCAACCTCGACGCCCCCATCGAGGCCACCAGACTCGAGCCATTCGTCAACCCGCACCTGTGCGTCGCGCACCTCGCCGCTGCCAGCGACTCCCTCGCCGAATCAGCGCCAGCCCCGACATGAATCAGCCGCGGCCAGCGCACTGGATGCGTAGCCGATGCGGTGCCGAGTATGAGTACACGGGCCAGTGAACGAATCACGCAACAGCTGCAGCCCGCGTTGCGCCAGCAGCTCTCGCGCCAGCGCGTCCGGCTCCGGTTGAGAGATTGGCACGCCCGAGCTGATCCATGTAGACGACGGCGTCCACGCGGACCATCACGTTGTCGCGGGTTATGCCGTCCTGGGCGGGCACCGGCATGGTGATGATCTGCATGTTGACCTTTTGCAGACGGTCGGCGATCGGGGCGATCAGGGCGAGCCCGGGACCGCGGGTCACGGCGCGGACCCGCCCGAACCGGAACACGACGCCCCGCTCGAACTGTTTGATGATCCGAACACTGGTCCCGAGCCACATCGCGCCCAGCACCACGACCACTACCAGCACATAGATGATCATTTCGTTTCTCCGGTGTCTACCCTCGGTGCCGCCGATCTGATTGTCTCGGCACCCCGAAGGCCTTGTAGATCGATAACCAGTTCTGCTGGGTCCCTGCTCGTGGCGGGTTGAGTCGACCGGTCACGGGGGGCGGGTACCCGGGACCCGGCACCGTGCGCGGGCCGTCACGACCGTTGAGGGCTGGTGCCGTCGTGGCGACGCCGCGCTTCCCAACTCACCCCGGCCAGCGCGGCCAGCGCCAGGGCGCTGATCGGTGATCCCACCAGCAGCAGGATCACCCCGTACGTCGAGCTGAGTACCAGCAGGATTGTGTAGATCCGCCGGGTCCAGTCCGGTGGGCCGCGCTGCGCCTTGGTGTCCAAGGACTGCGTCTCGGTATCGAAGGACTGCGCAAAGCCCGGGTCCTCGACCAGCAACTGGTGCTGGATCTCGTGTAACGCCTCGCGTTCGTGGTCACTGAGCACGACACACCTCCTGGGGGTGCCTGTCCGGTCGGCGCGATCTCGTCACTGCACCCATCCGAACCGGATTCTATCGTAGCACGATATAAAGTTGTCGGTAGTCGGTATGCGCTCTCCTCGCCGAACGGATCAAGCGGTCCGCAGACAGCCCGGTAGAGCTCAGTCATGAGGTTGCGCGGGGACTCCTGCTCGACCGTTCCGGTCAGCGCCGGGTCCCTCGGGTCGGGCAGCAGGCGGTCGGGTGGGGTGGCGGCGACCAGGACCAGCGCGCAGGCGTGGTAGCCCGCAATGTCGGATTGGGGGTCCTGGGCTGTCGCTGCGGCGCGGAGCAGCTCGGGT
>DASUII010000417.1:0-3806 GCA_036279835.1 Pseudonocardiaceae bacterium | reverse complement strand
ACCTGGGGTTGCCAGTCCTTGGTGAACCAGGTTCCGCCAAAGGTGTTCACGACGGTGGTCAGCGGGGCGAAGAGCTGACCCCAGCCCGGCTGGCCGCGGAGGCAGATTCCGGCCATCCCCGGCTCGGCATGGTCGACCTTCGCCGCGATATCGGCAACTTGGGGCCACGTCGGCTTCGCCGGCATTGCAATGCCTTTTGCCGCGAGCACGTCCTTGCGATACATCAGGAAGGAGGACTCGCCATAGAACGGCTCACCATAGAGCATTCCGTCCTGTGCTGTCAGGGAGGTCGTCATGGGCCCGAGAATGTCTGCCTGATTGAACGTGGGGTCGGCCGCTACGTAGCGATCCAGCGGCGCGATCCATCTGCTTTTGGCGTAAATGGGTATCTCGAAGTTGCTCAGGGTGGCGACGTCGTACTGCCCGGCCTGGCTGGAGAACTCCTGGCTGATCTTGTCTCGTACGTCGTTCTCCGGCAGGACAGTGAAGTTGACCGTGATGCCGGTGTCCTTGGTGAAGTGCTTCGCGGTGAGCTGTTGAAGGTCGACCATCTGCGGGTTGTTGACCATCAGCACGTTGATGCTGTTGAGGCCGCCGCCACCCGCGCCACCACCCCACCCGGCGCACCCGCTCACGACCAGAGCCAGCGTGGCCGTCACGACGGCCAGGGTCGATCGCACGCGGCTACGCACCGGTCGGTCCTCCACCAGTTGGAAGAGCGATGCAGACCCGACTGCTCATAGGAGCGGGCCGGATCTCATACGTGATACGAGTCTCATATGCTGCGCGGGCGCAGTCAAGGGCGTGTGCAATAGTGGGCGGATCGTTGCTCAAATGAGCAGGAGATGTGATGGCAGAGCAGGTCGGGGGGCCCGCCCAGGTGGTGCTCACTGCATCAGTCGCGCGCCGCTACTACCTCGACGGGCGGTCCAAGGTCGAGATCGCCGAGGAGTTCGGACTGAGCCGCTTCAAGGTCGCACGGCTCATCGACGCGGCCCGGGACAGTGGGCTGGTCCGGATCGAGATCCGCCACCAAGGGGTGATCGACGTGGATCTGTCGGCGCATGTTCAGGACCGGTTCGGGCTGCAACACGCGATCATCATCGACACGCCGGACGACCACGCCGAGTCGCTTCGCCAGCATCTGGGGCGAGCTGCAGCCGAGCTGCTCAGCGAGGTGATCACCCCTCGAGACGTGCTCGGTCTGGCTTGGGCACGGTCGGTCAGTGCGATGGCCAAGGCGTTGCCGCGGCTGCCCGGCATACCGGTGATCCAGCTGACCGGAGCCCTTTCGCTACCGAACGACGACGACAGCTCCGTCGACGCCGTGCGGGACGTGGCACGCGCCTCGGGCGGGCGCGCATACCTCTTCTACGCGCCCTTCACAGTTCCCGATGCCACGACCGCCCGCGCTCTGCGCCAACAACCCGAGGTCGCCCGAGCTTTCGACCAGTTAGGCCTTGTTACCAAGGCCGTTGTCGGGGTGGGGCTCTGGGAATGTGGCCAGTCAACGCTGTATGACGCAGCGGAGGAGCGCGACCGCCGAGCGCTGCGTCACCTCGGCGTCTGTGCCGATATCTCCGGTGTCTTTGTCTCAGCCGACGGCGAAGCGGTGAAGACTGACCTCGCGGAGCGGATGATCGGCATCACCGCGGAACAGATGCGCGCGATACCGGAAGTCATCGCAATCCCATACGGCACGGCTAAGGCGCCCGCTGTGCGGGCCGCGCTCCGCAGCGGCCTGGTAAGCGGCCTCGTGACGCACACAGCACTTGCGCGCGCCTTGCTCGACAACGGATGAACCAGCCCGAAATCCCGTTACTAGGGGGCACCGCCAACCGGGGACAGGTCGTTCGAGTCGGTAACACGGTACGTTGGCCGCAACGACGAACCAGCCCGGCGACCCACGCCCTGCTGCGCCATCTGACGGAAATCGGATTCGACGGCGCCCCGCGCTTCCTTGGAATAGATTCGCAGCAACGGGAAGTGCTTTCCTACATCCCGGGAACAGCCGTGACACCACCGTATCCCGGCTGGGCACTCACCGATGAAGCCCTGGTCAGCGTGGCGGAACTGCTGCGCGCGTACCACCAGGCCGTCCGCACCTTCGATCCCACTCCTTACGCCTGGCCGTCGTCGCCCCCGGAGTCTTTTAATCGGGAGCTGGTCAGCCATAACGACCCCAACTTGGATAACGTCGTGTTCCGTGACGGTAAAGCCGTGGCGCTCATCGACTTCGACCTCGCGAGCCCAGGTGGCAGATTGTGGGACATCGCATGCGCAGCGCGACTGTGGGCGCCGCTACGACCTGACTGCTATATCGACGATGGCCGGCGAGGCCGAGTGCTCGACCGGTTCCGGCTGTTCGTAGACAGCTACGGGCTCATTGCCGCCGACCGATTACGAATCGTGGACGCCGTTGCACAAAACCACAATTGGTGCTACGACAACGTCCGCGACAGCGCCGCGCAGGGCCATCTCGCTTTTTCTGAATATTGGACTGCAGCGGCGACGCAGCGAGCTGACCGGATTCACCAGTGGTACCTCGAAAACGGACAGGCCCTGCGGGCCGCACTGGCCTGATGAAGCAGGGACCGCCGCGAGGAACTCCACCGACCGGCGGCTAATGTCATCTGATGCCCCTGCTCGACGCCGTGGCGCCGTTGCCTGCGCGTCCGAGGCACATCCTGGTGGCCGGTACGTCCGGCGCAGGCAAGACAACCGTCGCCCGTCGCGTCGCGGCGCTGCTGGACCTGCCGCATATCGAGATAGACGCGCTGTTCCATGGCCCGGGCTGGACGCCTCGCGACACCTTCCAGTCGGAGGTCCACAGGTTCAGCGCGGGTTCGTGCTGGGTGACTGAATGGCAGTACTCCCAGGTCCGCGCGATCCTCGCACAACGCGCTGACCTGCTCGTCTGGTTGGATTTGCCGCGGACAGTTGTCATGCGCCAGGTGATTCAACGAACCGTGTGTCGACGGCTGAGTCGACAGGTGCTGTGGAACGGCAACCGCGAGCCACCGCTGTGGACGATTCTGACGGACCGGGAGCACATCATCCGCTGGGCCTGGGACACCCACCACAAGACCGCGACGAGGGTAGCGGCGCTGCTCGAGGAGCACCCGGACCTCGTGGTCGTACGCCTGACCAGTCGCAGCGATATCGAGCGCTGGATTGCCGGCCCACTCCAGGGGACTGCCCCGCGCCGATAAGTTTGCTTGCTTCGAATATAGCCGCGACAACCCTGTTGTCGCCGAGTTCGACACCACGGCTGTCCACCGCCGCCAGCGCAGCCCTCTTGTCGAACTCGGCGTATACAAGGCTGATCCGAAAATCAGGCCGGGGACGGGCGAACGGATCCGCCGGCTTAGCTGCTTGTGCATGCTGAGTCGGGACGGGCGAAGTGGCGCTTAGGCGGCGGGTTCGAGGGTGACCTTGTAGCCCATCGCTTCGAGTTGGTGGAGGTGGTTGCGCTTGCGGCGTTCGGTGTTGATGCGCTTGTCGTAGAAGTCGGAGCCGAGGTCGGTGTAACGGGCCTCAGGGTCGGACAGCAGGTGCCAGATGATCACGAGCATGGAGCGGCCGACGGCGACGATGGCCTTCTTGTTGCCTCGTCGTCGGGCGATGCGCCGGTAGCGCTCACCGAGGAAGGTGTCGGTGCGACCGGCGTTGACCGCAGCTTCGCCCAGGACCCGGGCCAGGTAGCGGTTGCCGTGTCCGGTGGATCCACAGCCCTTCTTCTTGCCCGCGGACTCCTTGACCCCGGGGGTGAACTTGGCCCAGGACGCCAGGTGTCCGGGGCTAGG
>DASUII010000416.1:0-6096 GCA_036279835.1 Pseudonocardiaceae bacterium | reverse complement strand
CACTTGCGGATGCCCGACGGCCTCAAGCAACGGGCGGTCGGAGTAGCTGTCGGCGTAGGCGTAAGACCGGTCCAGGTGCAGACCGTTCGCCTGGGCATAGTGCCGCAGCCACGCCGCGCGCGCCTCGTCGACCAGCGGAGGCGTTTCGAGGAACCCGGTGAGTACACCGTCTTTGACGTGCATCCGGCTGGCCACCACCTCGTCGAAAAGCACTGACAGCGGCTCCACATGCAGGTCGACCGCACCGGTGATCAGGACGGTTCGGTGCCCGGCCGCGCGGTGGCGGCGGATCTGGCGAGTTGCTTCGGGCATCACCCGGTGCAGCAGCGCGTCGCCGAGAACGTCGGTGACCAGCGCACGCAGCTCGTCGGTCCGCGCGCCGGCGTAGCGGCGCAGGAAGGCTCGCAGCAGCTCGCCGCGGTCGTGGCGTTCCGCCGCGAGATACCGGGGGGCGCACCGGGCCAGGTCGGTCAGCTCGCGTAGCCAGCCGGAGCGGGGCATCGTCGCCAACCGGGCCCACAGGTATGACTCGACGACGTTGGAGTTCACGATGGTGCCCTCCAGGTCGAACACCGCGGCCACGTCGGTGCGCTCGGGCAGTGCCCGCGGCGATGGTGACCGGACCTTTGAAGAAGATCCGCGCCGCTGCCCGGCCCGCCGGACCGTGGCCGTGATCGATGGGCAGTGCACGTCCTGCAGGTAGGCCCGCCAGTCGATGACGGTGGGGTCGAAGCCGTGCTCAAGGGCCCGCTGGGCCGGCAGTGCCGCATGCAGCTCCCGCAGCCGGCTGTCGTCGTAGATCACCTCGGCGCGGGCGTAGACGCCATAGAGGTCGGCGTATTCGCGCAGCTGCACCAGTTCCTGCTGCTGGCGGCCAAGACTGGTCAGCCAATCCTGGGAGCGCTTCGACGGTGGCAGCGCCAACAGGGCCCGTTCTGCTAACGCCGCGGCCCGTTCCCCGGCGCGCAGCCTCAGCTCTACCTGCTGGCTGCCGGGAAACCGCCAGGTGGGTGGCGCGATATGGCCGCGATCACCGTCGGGTATGGGGTGGTTGTCGAAGTACTCCCGGCACAGCACGTACATGTTCTGGAAGGTCAGCGGGTTAGTGGCGCCGGAGCTGACGTGTAAGTAGGCCGGTCCTGTGGAGGGAGGTCGGGCGGCGGTCGCGAGGATCGCGTTGATCACCAGATCGACCGGGATGACGTCGAGCACGGAGTCGGGCAGCCCAGGGAACTCGCGCAGTAGCCCTCTGCCAAAGGAGATGATCAACGGATCGGCCATCTTGAAGCCGTCGATCCAGCCCGGGTAAGGGTGCCGCAGCGCGCTTTCCACGATAGCGGGACGGACCACCGACAGCGGTCGGCCCGGCTGTGCCCACAACGTTTCGGCGACCCGCTCACCCAGGGCTTTGGTCAATGTGTAGACGTCCGGCCAACCCAGACTCCGGGCCCGGGTGCGGCCGTAGTCCACCAGCCGGCGAGTGACCCACTCGGTGCGCAGCCGTTCGGCGTCGGCGGCGGTGGACTGCGGGCCGGCTTTGGCGTGCTGCTCGCCTGCTTGGGCCAGCGCGCGGCGGAGCACCTCCGGTCGCCGGGAGTCCCGCTCCACGTCGAGTCGGGCGGCCAGCGCCATGTCCAGCTCGAGGCGCCAGTCCACGGCGTGGTCCAACGCCGCCTCAGCGACGACGCCCTTGCGGGTGCCCGCGACGTAGGCGGTGGAGATGTGCACGACATGCGGCGAGCCGGTCAGTGCCTCATAGAGCGCCGCCACACCCGAGACGTTGGTGCGGAAAGCTTCATCGACCGGGGGGTCGAAGGACACCGTCGAGGCACCGTGGATCACGACGTCGAGATCGGCGGGCAGGGTGACCGAACCGAGGCCGCCCTCGACGACGGTGACCCGCTCGCGCACCAGCCGCGCCAATTTCTCGGCGCCGAGGCGCTCACTCAACGGGCGGAACACGTTTTTGCGCAGCAACGCGCTGAGCCGGTCTGTCGCGGTGCGCTCGCCCCGGGATCGGATCAGTACCGAGACATGGGTGTCCGGGTAGCTGGACAGCAGCCGCTCCAAAGTCGCCTGCCCCAAGAACCCGGTCGCGCCGGTGAGCAGCACGTGAGATCCGGCGAGCTCATCGGCACTCACGGCGCTACCACGCCCGCCGAACGGCTGTGATGGTAAGCCGCCAGGGCAGCCTCACACACCCGGCGCACCGGCCAACCGAGTAGCTCGGCGACGCGCTCGGCGTCGGCGAGTTCTGGCTTGACAGTTTGCCCTCCCGGTCCGGTGGCAACCTTGATGTTGATCTCTTGCTCGGCCCCAGGCGGTCCCACCGGCACCGGGACGGTGGTCCGCGGCAGCGTGGTGCGTTGCCAGGCGGTCCACCGTACGCCCAGCGTGGTGCTGTGCCGGAACACCGCATCCACCACCGCCGGACGGATCTGCTCGGAGCACAGCGCCGTAAGCACCTGCCCAGGCCTGCCGTGTCGACCAACGGTGGCAGCGGTCCAGCAGTCCCACGCTCCGGCCGCCCGGACCGCGAGCAGCACCCCCGGCCACAGCTCCGGATCGAGATCATCGACGGTGGTCTCCACCACGGTGATCGGCTCCGCGGGGCCAGGCGCCGACCCCGGTTCGGTGCGGCGACCGATCATCAGCCGGGTGATGTTCGGTCGCTCCGGGGTGTCCAACCGTCCGGCGCCGCTACCCACCGCGTCCACCGTCATCGGTGGCAACGGCCCGGGCGTGGCCAGGATCGCGACCAGGGCCGCTCCGGTGGGCGTGCTGCGTTCCCCGGCGAGGTCCCCGCCGGTCAGCGACAGCCCCCGGTCAGCCACGATCTGCAGAACGGCGGGTGCTGGAACCGGGATCGTGCCGTGCGCGCTGCGCGCTGTCCCACTGCCGGCCGCCAGCGCCGAGCACGCCACCAGGGCGCCGTCGGCGAGCAAGCCGAGCTGTTCAGCCGCGACGGCGGTGCCGACCACATCGGCGAGAGCGTCGGCGGCCCCCACCTCATGGAAATGCACCAACTCAGCGGGGATGCCGTGCACCGCGGCCTCCGCATCCGCAAGGAGCCGGAATGTGTCGGCGGCTACCCGGGCGGCTGCTGCGCCCAGCGGGGCCTGCTCGATGGCCGCGAGCACCTCGGCCAATCCCCGGATGGGCTGGTCAGCGGCCGGAGTGACGACCACAGTGCGTGCGCAGCGCAGCCCGCAGCGCCGGGTCTGCGAGATTGTGACGTCCAGATCGGGCACCCCGAGCGAGGTCACCGCGGCGCGTACCGCAGCAAGGTCGGCGCCGGCGTCGAGCAGCGCACCGAGCAGCATGTCACCGGCCACGCCGGCGGTGCAGTCCAGATACGCCGCCCTGGGATCAGCCACCGTGCACCCTCGCAACGATCTTGACCGCGTGCGCCGCGGCGCCGAAGCCGTTGTCGATGTTGACCACCGACAGCCCCGGTGCGCAGGACGCGAGCATGGTCGCCGCGGCGACGTGCCCGCCCGCACTGACTCCGTAGCCCACACTGGTGGGTACCCCGACCACGGGTGCTCGGATCAGCCCGGTTACCACCCCCGGCAGGGTGCCCTCCATTCCGGCGATGGCGATCACGCAGTCGGCCTCGGACAGCTCGTCGAGGTGTGCGAGCAGCCGGTGCAGTCCGGCGATCCCGACATCAGCGATCAACCGGTGTCCAGCGCCGAGCGCCTGCAGAGCGGCGATCGCTTCGCGCGCGACCGGCAGATCCGAGGTACCTCCGGTGAGCACGGCGACGAACCCGCGGGCCGGCGGCAGCGCACCGACGATCACGGTGCGCCCGGTCGGGTCAGCCACGACCGGCTCGGCCGCAAACCAGCTCGGTGCCCGCTGCAGCACACCGTCGGGGCACCGGGTGGCCAGCGCTGGGAACCCAGGTTCGCAGCTGCGCTGTGCGGCGAGCAGCCGCAGCGTCTGCTCCTCGGTCTTGCCCTCGGCGAAGATGACTTCGGGCACGGCGGTGCGTCGCCGGCGATCGGAATCCAGCCGGGCGATACCGCTGATGTCTCGCGATGAGTGCGGTGCTGAGTCGACCACGGTGCCGACTATCTCACGCAAGCCGGTGCCACTTCGGGCATGCGAGGATGGTCGACCATGCACACTGCGGATTCCGTCGTCACTACCTCCGCCGCGGCAGCGCTGCTCGACCGGCTGGGACGCCTGGACCGGCTGGTGGTGGCCTTCTCCGGCGGGGTTGACTCCGCGGTGGTGCTGGCTGCAGCGGTCCGGGCGCTCGGGGCCGATGCCGTACTTGCCGCCATTGCGGACTCGCCCAGCCTGGCCCGCGCGGAGCTGGCAGCAGCCCGGCGCGTCGCCGGACAGATCGGGGCCCGATTGCTGGTGCTGGCTACCGACGAGCACGCCGATCCGGGTTACCGGGCCAATGCCGGCGATCGCTGCTACTTCTGCAAGCGAACTGTGCTCGCCGCGGTGTGCGGTGTCGCGCAGCGCAGCGGTTTCGCCCACGTCGCTACCGGCACGCACCTCGATGACCGCCGTGCCGCGCACCGCCCGGGCTTGCGAGCGGCTGCTGAGCTCGGGGTGTGCGAACCCCTCGCGGAGGTGGGCGTTACCAAGGAAACCGTGCGCTTGCTGGCGACGCACTGGAACCTGTCGGTGCGCGACAAGCCGAGCACGCCGTGCCTGGCCTCCCGGATCGCCGTCAGGGTCCCGGTGACCGTCGAGCGGCTGGCGTTGGTCGAGCGGGCTGAGCTGGCTGCCCGCCGATACCTCGCGGAGAATCGCGTTGCGGTCCGCGACCTGCGGGTCCGGCTGCTGGGTCGCGCCGGATTCCGGGTAGAGCTCGATCAGGACGCGCTGGACGGCGTCTGTCCGCCGGCACGGGAGGCGCTGCTGGCCCGAGTCGCGGAAGCGGGTCTCGGTGGGCGGGGCGATCTGGCGCGTTACCACTCAGGGTCACTCAGCGGCTGAGCGACGGACAGCGCAGCAGAGACCACAGCATGGATCCGGCTCGCTGGACCGGACCGGTGGCGCGGCCAGCGGCGTCGGGTCCCACCCCGTAGCCGGCAGCAGCGCGGCTGACCAGGTGCATGCCGGCCAAACCGGGCAGCCGGTCGATCTTCTCGTCGATCTGCCTGATCATCCGGGTCCCGTCGGTGCCGCCCATCAGATAGCGCAACAGAAACTCTGTCTCTGCGACGGGCATGATCCCTGACCCTACCGGTGTCCAGGCCATCCTCAGGACGGCTCGGGTCAGCAGCCGGGCGGCGCGCGACCGCTGCAGCCGCTCCCGCGCCTGGCTGGCGTAGAAAGCCACGTGCCGGGTCTCCTGCCGCTGGATGCGCCCGACGATCTTGGTCAGCTCAGGATGGTCGGTCTGAGCGAGCAACCGGCCATAGCCCGCGTAGGTGGACCATTCGTTGATCACGCCGAAGGTCATGTGCACAGCGATGAAGTCATCGCCGACCAAATTAGCTGCCACTGCCTGGTAAATCGGAGACATCCGGTCACTGCGACCCTGGGCCAGCCGGATGCGGCGGATCCGATCGGGGCCGACGTTGCGACCATGCGCGGCCAGCACCTTGTCCAGCACCTCGCCGTGCCAGAACTCCTCATAGACCCACATGGTGAGAAACGTCGTGATCTCCGGGTCCTGGTGCGATGGCGTGACCAGCAAGTCCCTCAGGTAGCAGATGGTGTGGCTCTCCACGTCGGACATGTACTGCACCGCCCGCAGGGCGGCTTCGGGTAGCGGTGTGCGCTGGAAGGCGGAGTAGTCGACGTCGTCGTCGACCACCCGGCGAGCAGTGGTGCTGTAGTTCGCAATGTCGAAGGACATAGGCACTCCTACTGCGTTGTTCGCCCCGAGTGGCCCACTGAATCACCCGAGTGCGGGTGGCCCGCGCCACGTGGATGTGCGCACCCGCTCAGGAGGATTCGGGTGCCCGACTCAAGCGGTTCGCTCGGTCGCTGCCGGCGACGTCGCTGTCGGGTCGATCGCTGTCAGGCTGGGTGCGCGCGGCCACGCGAGCCATCGTCTGCCGCCGCTGGCGTCGGGTCGGATGCGCCGGCCAGATTTCTTCGATAGCGCTGTTGAACTCTGCG
>DASUII010000415.1:0-22958 GCA_036279835.1 Pseudonocardiaceae bacterium | reverse complement strand
AAGAAGCCACGGCCGGTCAGATAGGCAGCGTGCCCGGCCGGCAGTTGGTGCAGCACGGTGGGGCCCAACAGGGTCTGGATGGGGTTGTAGCCGAGCAGGGAGGCGAACAGCACCGCCACCGGCGGCAGCGCCGCCACCTGCATCGCGTCTGCTGCGGGTACGCCCTGGGCGATCAAACCGGCGGACATGGTCTGCGGCAAGGACCGGGCCAGCCCCGAGACCATCAGGCTGAAGAATATTCCGATCGAGAGCACCATCGCCGCGTTCTGGAACGTGGTGCTCATTCCCGCGCCGACCCCCCGCCGGTTGGGTGGCAGGCTGTTCATGATGCTGGCCCGGTTCGGGGACGCGAACAGCCCCATTCCCATCCCATTGAGCAGTAACACCAAAGCGAATTCCCGGTAGCTGAAGTTCACCGGTAACAGCGCCAGCCATCCGAAGCTGCCCGCAGCGATGATCATGCCGCCGGTGGCGAACGACCGTGCCCCGAACCGGTCGGACAACCAACCCGATACCGGTCCGACGATGAGGAAACCCACCGTGAGGGGCAGCATGTAGATGCCCGCCCACAATGGGGTGGACGCGAAGCTGTAGCCGTGCTGGGGCAGCCAGATGCCCTGCAGCCAGATGATCAGAATGAACATCAGACCGCCGCGCCCAAGGCTCGAGAGCAGGCTGGCCAGGTTCCCGGCGGTGAACGCCCGGATCCGGAACAGCCGCAGCTGGAACATCGGTTCAGCGACCTTCGTCTCCACCACACAGAAGATCGCCAACACCAGCACGCCGCCACCCATGGCGGCCAGCACTACCGGGTTGGTCCAACCCATCGTGTGTCCGGCGTAGGGCTGGATGCCGTAGGTGATCCCAACCAGCACCGCGATCAGCCCGACCGCGAAGGTGAGGTTGCCCCACCAGTCCGACCGCGCCGGCTGCCGTAACCCCGTGTCATGCAGTTTCAGGTACGCCCACACCGTGCCGAACAGCCCCACCGGGACCGACACCAGAAACACCAACCGCCAGTCGATCGGGCCGAGCACTCCGCCGATGATCAGGCCGAGGAATGAGCCGGCGATCCCGGCGACCTGGTTCAGCCCCAGAGCCAGCCCGCGCTGCTCAACCGGGAACGCATCAGTGATGATCGCGTTGGAGTTCGCCATCAGCATCGCGCCGCCGACGCCCTGCAATATTCGCATCACGATCAACCACAGCACCCCAGCGGTGCCGTGCATCCAGGTCACCGACAGCAGCACGGAGAACACGCTGAACACCGCGAAACCCGCGTTGTACATCTTCACCCGGCCGAACATGTCGCCCAACCGGCCGAAGGTGACCACCAACACCGCGGTGACCACGAGGTAACCCATGATCAACCACAGCAGCAGGCTGGTATTGCCCGGTTCCAACGGGTTGATCCCGACGCCGCGAAAGATGTCGGGCAGCGCGATCAACAGAATCGACGCATTGATCGTCGCCATCAAAACGCCCAACGTCGTGTTGGATAGCACGATCCACTTGTAGTTCGCGGTCATGGATACCCGCTTTCGGCGAACCCGCGAAGGTAGTTGCTTAGCCAAGCTAACACTTGAGCGGGGTAGCTGCAGCCGTGCGGCGGTCCGGCACCCGGCACCAGGCACGGTCGGGTGGTAAGGGGCGGCAGCGGGTAGCGGCCCGGCTCCGTAACGCGACATAATTGGCCTTCCACGCCCGCACCATTCCGCCGGAGACGGCTATGCCTGACGCGACTCCTGCCCCGCGCTCGCACGAGCCGACCATGTCCGGCGTGGTCACCCGCCCGATTCTGGTCGGTTACGACGGGTCCGCGCCCAGCCGGCACGCGCTTGCCTACGCGGCTGGCATGGCGCGCCGGGTGGGCCAGCCCTTGGTGCTCGTACACGTCCGGCCAACCACGGCCTGTTACTCGATTGACTACGGGTTCACCCCACCCGCCGAGGACCCCGCTGAGCTGCTGGACTGGCTGCACGCCGAACTCGCGGAAACCATCGACACCACCGGCTTGACGGTGCAGCTGGTGCAACGCTGCGGCGATGCTGCTCGCCAGCTTGCAGAGCTGGCCGCTGATACCCGGGCCGATGCGATCGTCCTCGGTGCGCCCGCCCGCTGGGTGCACCGAATCGCAGGGTCGGTGCCGGTGTGGTTGACCCGCCACGCGCGTTGCCCAGTCGTCGTAGTGCCCTGACCACCCCGCCGTTCGGCGCGTCCACAACCTGCCCACAGCTTGTGCACACCCGGTCCGTCGATCCACACAGTGATCCCCACCCCGTCCACACCATGTTGATGCCTGCGCCGCGGCGCTACCCCTACGGTGTCCTCTCGTGAGCCAAACGCCTATCTATGACCAGATCCGTGGCGAGCGCATCAACGTTGATCTCCCGGCTGCCGGATCTGAGCCGACACCAGTCGATCCCCCAGACGTTGATACCCCAGACGTTGATACCCCAGACAAGGGAGGCTTCCCCGTGAGCGGGGCGGGTCCGGCGGTGTTCGCCCGGCCGCTGGACGTCGCAGCTGATCGGGCCGCGGACTGGTCCTGGTTCGCCGCGGCCGACCCAGCGGTACAGGCCGCGGCGAACGCGACGCGGCGGAAAAAGCCGTAAGACGACCACGTTTACCGTGAGTTGCTGCGGGGTAACTACCTGCAACCGACGTTGGATCTCAAGACACTCAGGAGAGGACCCACAGCGATGAGTATCACGTCCGACAGTCGCACCGCTGATCTGCCCACGGCGGTCAAGGACAAGATGCGGGATGCCAAGGAAACCGCGCAGGCCAAGATCGAAGACATCAAGCAACACCTGCATGACGGCACCGAAGCGGTGCAGGACAAGGCCGGCGAGACGACGCAGCAGGCCAAGCATCTGGCCGACCAGGCCGCGGCGAAGCTTCCCGCGCCGGTGGTCGGGCGTCTCGCCCAGGTGCTGGCGGCGGTGCGGCAACGGCCGGTGCCAGCCGTAGTGGCTCTACTGGCTGTATTGCTGGTGCTGCGACGTCTGCTGCGCGGGAACAGCTGACTCCCGCAGGGCCAATTGACTGGGCAACCGAATCTGACGAAGGAGCACCCCGTGGGTATCGGAGACAAGATCTCGAACAAGGCCGAAGAGCTGAAGGGCAAGCTCAAGGAAGCCACCGGCAAGGCCACCGGCGACGAGCACCTCGAAGCCGAGGGAAAGGTCGACCAGGCCGAAGGCAAGATCAAGCAGGCCGCCGAGAAGGTCAAGGACTTTTTCCACGGCTGAGTCACCCCTCCGCTGTCCGGCCGGACGGCATCTCCACTCCCACCCGTCCGGCCGGGCACCTCCTGGTGTCGTCATGCACCGGGCAATAACGTCGTCGCGCAGACGTAAGTGGCAGTCCCAATAGGGAGGTCGTCATGGCGTCAGCGGCGCAGCCACCACGCAGGCTTGACGCGCCGGTGCGGTCCGCTCGGAGTCACGGCGATCAAGACCAAAGCCGGTTACTGCCGGTGCTCGCGGTGGAGCGGGCGCTTCGGGCGGTGGTGTTGATCGGCGTCGGCCTGATTCTGGTCACCCATACCCACACGGACTGGACGGATCCGGCACGGCGCTTCGCTGAGCAGATCGGACTCGACCCGAGCCGCAACGAGACTGGCCGGCTGATCTCGCGACTGGCCGGGTTCGGAGCGCGCCAGGCCCAGCGAGACGGCTCGATCGCCATCGGATACGGAGTATTGGAGGCGGTGGAGGGCTACGGCTTGTTCCGTCGTCGACAATGGGCCGAGTACCTCACCGTGGTGTCGACGGCGTTGTTGCTCTTTCCCGAGGTTCAGGAGCTGCTGAAGCATCCCACTGGACTCAAGATGGGCGGCCTGGCCCTCAACGTGGTCATCGTCGCGTATCTGATCATCCGGTTGGTCCGCCGCCGTCGTTAATGCCCGTCTTAGTCGCGTCGAGGTAAGCTGGCGCAGCGTTGATCGTGCTCTACCGCCCGGTAGGTCCGTGGTCGGGCTGCATACCCCGGAGGTTTTGGCGTGGCACTGATTGATCCCCCGGAGCCATCCGGTGATGCTGGCGACCAGCGTGGTAGTCCGACGGCCCGCCGCATCATGTTGGGCGCTCGGCTGCGTCGGCTGCGGGAGGCCGCCGATGTCTCGCGGTCGGAGGCCGGTTTCGCAATCCGTAGTTCCGAGTCGAAGATCAGCCGTCTGGAACTTGGCCGGGTCAGTTTCAAGCCGCGCGACGTGACCGATCTACTCGCGATGTACGGAGTGACAGATCCCGAGAAGCGCGAGGCGTTCCTCGAGATGGTCAAGCGGTCCAATGAACCGGGCTGGTGGCATCGCTATACCGATCTGGTGGCCGACTGGTTCCAGGATTACCTCGGGCTGGAGGAGTCGGCCTCCCGGATCCAGACCTGGGAGCAGCAGTTCGTCCCTGGCCTGTTGCAGACCGAGGACTACGCGAAAGCAATCATCAGCCACGGTTGGTCTCCCATGGCGGCCCAGAGCGTGCAACGCCAGGTCGGGATGCGGATGCGGCGACAGGCGCTGCTTGGCCGACCGGATCCGCCCAAGCTGTGGGCAGTAATCGACGAGTCCGTGCTGCACCGGCCAATAGGCGGCAGGCGGGTGATGCTGGACGAGGTCGAGCACCTCCTCGAACTCACCAAGCGTCCCAACATCACCCTGCAGGTGGTGCCGTACCAGTTCAGCGGCTATGCCGCCGAAGGCTCGTTCACTGCGCTGCGCTTCGCTGAGCCAGAGCTGCCGGACGTGGTCTACATCGAACATCTCAGCGGCGCGCTTTACCTGGACAAGCGATCCGACACCGAGCTGTACGGCAGAGTCTTCGATCGGCTGACGGTGGACGCCTACACTCCTGACCACACCCGGCAATTCCTCACGAAGGTGCGCGCCGAGATCTAACTAGCACCCGTTCAGGGTTTGCGCCCGACCGCTCCGACGATGCAGTGCTGCACGGGGTCCAGTGGCTTGATCTGCGGCCCGTCCGGCCACCAGTCGGCGCACCGGACCAGGCCGGGATCGATTAGTTCCAAGCCCGGGAACATGCCCTCGATCTCGGTACGGGTGCGAAACAGGCCGCTGCCCATCGGGCTGTGCAGGAAAGTCTGTTCCATTTTCCGGGCGAGCTCGTTCAACTCAGGGGTGGTCTCGGGATCGAAGAAGTGGCTGATCGCGACGTAGGAGCCCGACGGAAGGGCGTCAATATACTCGGCCATGATGCTCTGCGGGCTGCGCTCACCGTTGTAGTGGTGCAGCGTCCCCAGCTGGAATAGCGCGATCGGCTCGGAGAAGTCGAGGTACCTGCGCACAACCTCGTCATTGAGAATTTCGTCTGGCTTGAAGATGTCGCCGGCGCTGAAGTGGGTCCGGTCATTCTCCTCGAGCAGTGCTCGACCGTGCGCGAGCACCACCGGGTCGTTGTCGATGTACACGACACGGGTCTCTGGCTGGATTCGCTGGGCGACCTGGTGAGTGTTCTCCGCCGTGGGGAGCCCAGACCCGCAGTCGAGAAACTGGGTGATGCCGGTCTGGCTGGCGATGAAGCGGGTCACCCGGATCAAGAAATCCCGATTGTCCCCGCCGAGCCGAATGGCCTCCGGCGCAACCCGCTGGAGTCGCCGTAAGACCTCGCGGTCGATCTCGTAATTGTCCTTACCGTTGAGGAACGCGTCGTAGACCCGGGCGATACTCGCCTTGGTGGTGTCGATATAGGCAGGTACGGCATCCTCGGATAGGGCGTCGGTACCGGGCATCAAGAACCTCACAAACGTTGCGCTTCGGATCTGGACCGAGCTGAGCCTAGAAGGGTGGCCGCGCGCCGTAAACCGCGGGTGCGGTCGGGGCGGTGTGGAGTCTGGCGCACCGTGACCAGGCTTCACGGGTCACGGCCCACTCACCCTCCCGAGCGGCTCACGCACATGCACGTGCATTGACGCATGCTGCTGCAGGCGGTAGTTTCTCCCTTATGCACGTGCAGGCGCACTACATGAGGGAGGATCGCTCTATGTCGCAGTCGGTGCGCAACGGCATGTCGGCTGCAGATCTGGCCGGAGTGACGTGGCGGAAGAGCCGGCACAGCGGTCAACTCGGCAACTGCATCGAGGCTGCGGCGCTGGATAGCGGCGATGTGGCGGTGCGCAACTCCCGCCACCCAAGTGGTCCAGCGTTGATTTTCACCCGCGACGAGATGGCTGCCTTCCTAGCTGGCGCCAAAGAGGGTGAACTCGACGATCTTGCCTGCTGAGCCCGCGTCGAGAGGCTGTGATGTTGCACTGGAGACGGCCGCGTCCTCCCTACCACAGATCGAGGGTGGCGCGTTGAGTTATGCCAACCGGCGGGGGGAGTCGGGTGCCGGTGCGGCGGTTATGGCGGACCAGTCAGTGATGCTGGTTCGATACCGGGCCGGGCTGACCGGCCAGACCGCCCGCACCGTGCACCTGGTTTCGCTGCGGGACCGATGCGTGGCGGGTGTGGTCGACACGTTGTGCGGCTCGCTGATGAGTTTTGACTCGGTTGAGGCCGTCTCCCCCGGTGCAGGCATGCCCTGTAGCGCGTGCGTCATCCACCACGTGAGTGCTATGGCTCCGGCGGCGGTGTGGCAGCCGTCCCCCGTGGACAGTCCGGACAAGCCCGAAAGCGGAGGCGCTGATCACGTGGACAGGGCGACTTACCAAGCGTGGGGCTGGCCGGTCACCCAGCGCTGTGATCAGATACGGCTGAGTCTAGAGTGCGAGGCGTCGGCCATTGCGATCCCGATCTCCCTCAGCGCAGAACTGACTCAGATTCTCACCGCGCGCCGCTGCGCCCCGGCGGTGCTGACCCATCCTGACTCTCCTGAGCACCACATCGTGCTCGTAGGGGAGAGGTATGGGGGCATGCTGCCGTGGCCGCCCAGCGTGCATGAGGTCACTGGGGCGCTGACGCTGCCGCCCACCATGACCTCACGGGGGCCGATCACCTGGATACAGCCGCCGTGCCAGGACTCGTTGCGGTTGTCCCGAGAAATCGACGTGTTCGGGGCCTTACGCACCGCACTCTCGACCCCGGGCGCCCTTGGTTCAGCGGATGGCGAAGGCGAGCGCACCGATGCAGGCTAGCCCGATCACCATCCAGGTCACGTAGTCGTTGACCACCCCGCTCTGGAACCGCCAGATCGGTCCCACCAGCCCGGTTCCGGGCTCGAAGCCCCGGCGCAGAACGGGCAGGCGTCGCTAGTAGAGGGTCACCGCTCCCGGCGTGCTACCCAGCGGCAGGATGTTGGTCAGGTAGGCGGCACCCGACGCGAGAGCGGCGATTCCGACAGCGGCGAAGCTGCCGGCTCCGATCGCCTCGATGGCATCGATGAGCGCAACGGGGCTCAGCCGCTTGAACACGTCGTCCACGGCGTAGGTGTCCCGCTCCTGGCGCAGGTGACGCAGCACGGTCGCCACCCCGGTGGCGGCGATGAACAGGATGAACTCCTCACCCAACGTGTCAAAGGCCCGGTATTCGAAGTTCACCGTCGACACCACGCCGGTGGTATGAGTCTGCGGTACGGCGATGGCGTTGATGATGTCGCCGTAAGGCCCTGGGTAGTGGCCGACCCGGGCAGCCCGATCAGCCCCCACAGGTAGAAGGCGAGGAATACGCCCCCTGCCACAAGGAAGATCCAACGGCGCTGGCTCGGCGTCATTCCTCTTGCTTCCTGACCTTGGCCAGCGTCAGAAGCAGCAGCGGTAGCGCCACCGCGCCCACCGTCAGCTCGGACAGGGTCACATCCGGGGCCTGGAACGCCATGAATAACACGGCCAGCAACAGCCCGTAGATACTGACCGACACCACCTGACGGACCGGGTCGCGGGTGAGCACCGCGGCCGTCGCTCCGCCGACCACCAGCACCAGGATGGTCACCTGTCATCATGGCGCGCCGCCGTCGCTTTTTAGGTGCCAGTCTCCGGTTTCCCGGATGCGGGCCGCGCGGATGGTGGCATGGGTCAAAAACGGCCCGGCGACGACGAGGGACAACAGCGCCAGCCAGGTTTCGACGGTGTTCTCGGAATAGCCCTGTTGCACCAGCACGGCCACCGCTACCAAGGTGGGGGCGATGAGGCTGATCGGGTCACGAAATGTAGTTTCTGGTAGACGTCACGCATCAGCAGCACCCCTAGCGACGAGGCGAGCACAACGGCCACGGCCAGCCCAAGCAGAACATCAGCAACCACGGTCATAGCCAACGCTTCAAAGACCGTACGAAAACCAGCCCGCTGCCTAGCAGAAGTACGGCCAGTAAAACGGGTAGCTCGAACTCCGCGGAACGCCCGAAGCCCTGCGGTAAGAGCACCAGAACCATGACGATGATGGAGCTGATGGCTTCATGGGCCACCACGGCTTCCATGACCGGGCCCCGGCGCGCGACGATCCCCAACGGGATCACCCCCAGCAGCATGCCGATGGCGGCTGCCACAAAGTTGTTCATCGAGATGCTCGCTGCGCTGGCAACACCCAGGTGGTGGACCACCATGACGTCACGCTCCCGGTCCATCCCGAGCGCCACAGTGTTCGGTGCCACCCGAGGTGCCTCCCACCAGCAGTACCCGCCGACTGACCCCCTCTGATGACTCATCACCCCACGCCTTGGGCACCTCCAGGAATCCGCTGGCCGGCTGCTCCCCACGGATCGGCGCCCGATCCGTCAACCGCTCGTGCGCGGGCCCGGGCAAGCGGGCAGGCTGGCGGTGATGACGACAACCCGGTCCGAGCTGCCCGAGCCGGTGGCGCCGATGCTGGCGACGGCCGGCGAACCACCGTCGGGTCCTGGCTGGGCGTTCGAGTTCAAGTGGGACGGCGTGCGCGCCGTCGCCGCGGCCGCCGGCGATCAGGTGCGGCTCTACAGCCGCAATCGCAACGACATCACCGGTGGTTATCCCGAGCTGGCCGTGCTCAGCGATCTGGTCGGGGGTCGACCAGTGCTGCTCGACGGGGAGATCGTGACGCTGGACGAGGGCGGCCGCCCGGATTTCGCGCTGCTTCAGCACCGAATGCACGTCCGCGCGCCGAGCTCGTGGTTGGTCGACCGCATCCCTATCTGCTACTACGTCTTCGATCTGCTCGACCTCGACGGCCGCCGGCTGCTGGCGCGGAGCTACCAGCAGCGCCGGGAGCTGCTCGCGGTGCTGGCCGTCGACGGTGTCTCACCGCGGGTCCGGGTGCCGCCGCAGTACACCGACGTCGACGGTCGTCAACTGCTCGAGGTGGCCCGCCTGCACGGCTTGGAGGGCGTGGTCGGCAAACGGCTGACCTCACGGTATGAGCCCGGCCGCCGTTCACCGGCGTGGACCAAGACGGCGTTGTGGTGCACCCAAGAGGTTGTCGTCGGTGGTTGGACCACCGGACAGGGGCATCGGGCCGGCACCCTGGGCGCGCTACTCCTGGGCGCCTACGACGACGATGGCCGGTTGCGGTATCTCGGGGATGTCGGTACCGGCTTCACTGATCGGATGCTCGCGGACCTGCTGGTACGCCTCGCTGCTCTAGAACACCCGGGTAGCCCGTTCGACGAGCCAGTGCCCCACGAGCACGCCCGCCGAGCGCACTGGGTCCGCCCCCAACTCGTCGGCGAGGTCGAGTACCGGACGCTGACCCCGGACCGCCGGCTGCGCCATGCCGCCTGGCGCGGCCTGCGCCCCGACAAGGACCCAGTGCAGGTGATTTTCAGCTGAACGATCGCGGACCCAGAGAGCGAGTACCCCGGGACATGACCGGGTACTCCTGAGGCCATGGGGGGCCCAGATCACCGGAGCGATCGGCCGCAGCCGCGGGTGGTGGTGCTCGGCGCCGGCTTCGCCGGCATGAATGCGGCACACGCGCTGCGGGGGACCGATGCGGCCGTCGTCGTGCTGGACAAGAACAACTACCACACCTTCCAGCCGCTGCTGTACCAGGTGAGCACCGGATACTTGGCGGCCGAAGAGGTCGGCGCGGCGCTTCGGACGATCTTTCGCCGGCACCCGGGTGTGATCGTCCGGATGGGTACCGTGGTCTCGGTGGACTGGGCGGACCGCACGCTGTACCTGCGCGACGGCTCCGCGGTGGAGTTCGACTACCTGATCCTGGCCGCCGGCGCTGAGACGAACTACTTCGGCATCGCGGGCATGGCTGAGCACAGCTGGCCGCTGTACACGCTGGATGACGCGGTGCGGCTGCGCATGCATCTGCTCAACCGCCTCGAAGAGACGGCAGCCACAGCCGACCACGCTGGCGAACCCATCACGGCGGTGGTCGTCGGCGGTGGCCCGACCGGAGTGGAGACCGCCGGGGCGCTCGCCTCGATGGGCCAGGAGTTGGTCGGCCCGGACACCGCCCTGCGGGTGATCCTCGTCGAAGCCTTACCGCGGCTGCTCACCGCGTTCAGCCCGCGCTCGTCGAAGCGGGCCCTGGAGGATTTGCGACGCCGCAGCGTCGAGGTTCGCCTAGGTGAGACCGTCGACAGTGCCGACGCCGGCGGGGTGACGCTGGCCGACGGGCACCGGATCGACACGGACACGGTGATCTGGGCCGCCGGGGTGCAGGCGAATCCGCTCGGCGCGGCGTTCGGCCTGGACGTCGACCGGCACGGGCGGATCCTGGTCGACCCGCAGCTACAGATCCCGGGCCACCCGAACGTGTTCGCCGCCGGCGACATCGCCGTCACGACACCTGCACACGGCGCGGCACCGCCGATGCTGGCATCGGCAGCGATCCAGACCGGCCGGCACGCCGGTGAGCAGGTCGCCCGGCTCATCGCTGGCGAGGCGTTGACGCCGTTCCGCTACCACGACAAGGGGATCATGGCCGTGCTCGGCCGCGGTGACGCGGTGGCTGAACTGCCACTGCTGCTATCCGCCGGAGGCACCAGCCGGTACCCGCTGCGATTCGGTGGGTTGCCGGCGTGGCTGCTCTGGCTGGGCGTGCACATCGTCTATTTGATCGGGTTTCGCAACCGGCTCAAGGTGCTGCTCGACTGGGGATGGAGCTATTTCACCTCCCGCGGCGCCGGCGCCATCCTCGTCCATCCACCCGATACCCGGCAACGCAGCAGCTGACGCTCTGGCCACTTGCGTCCCACGGCAAAGGTGTGTGGATGTTCTGTGGACGTGCCACAGCTGGCAACTTTCAAAAAAAGTTGCCAGCCCCGGCACACCCGCGCGCTGCAACACTGATTCCCTGGGCGACACGCTCAGTCTGTAGCGTCCACTTCGAACAGAGGCTCGTCGACGGAGCGGATGTCATGACTGGGCAGCCCGTCGGGGTGCTCGCGACGCACCCGGTCCAGGCAGGACAGCGCGATCCCGAGGTGCTGGCGTTTGCTTGTCTCGTAGAACGCCGACGCGTTGGCGGACAGTTTCGGTGACGCGTGCAGCGGTTTGTCCGAGACGCACAGCAGCGTCGCGTTGGGAATGCGGTACCGGAACCCGTTGCCGGCGATCGTCGCGGACTCCATGTCCACCGCGGTGCTGCGCGAGGCCCGCATCGCCGCCAGCGTGGCGCCCTGGTTGAACTCCCAGTTGCGGTTGTCGGTGGTGTGCACGACGCCCAGCCGGTACTGCGCCTGCGCGGCATCCAGGGCGTCGAGCAGGAAGGTGTTCAGCCGGTGGTTCGGAATTACCGGTACATCCGCGGGCAGTACCCCGTCGAGCACATGGTCGGCGCGCTGGTAGGCGGTGGCGACCACGAAGTCGCCAAGACGCTGATGGTTCCGCAGGCCACCACAGTGCCCGATCATCATCATGGTGTCCGGTCGCAGCACCGCGAGGTGGTCGGTCACCGTCTTGGCGTTTGTCGGCCCGACGCCGATGTTGACCAGGCTGACCCCGTCACCGGCGGGGGTGTGGTGGTGCCAGGCCGGCATCTGCACGCCGTCGCGCGCGGGGCCCTGCGCGTCCGGGAACCGCTCACGGAAGGCGTCGATGTGCATCGTGTAGTTGGTGAACAGCAGGTGCCGCTCGAAGGCCTCCGCGGGCGTGCCGCAGTAATGCGACAGCCGGTCCAGTGACAGCGCCATGCGTTCCGGGCTGAAAAGGAACAGCTTCTTTGCGCGCAGGTCGAAACGGTCCTCATCGAGCGCGGCGAAGAAGTCCGGGTCGTTGAAGGCTACCGACCGGCGTGCCGGCCGGACCCGGACCTGCGCACCCGCGCGCAGCAGCGCGGACAGCTCACGGTGCAGGTAACGCCGGATCGCCCCCGGCCGGGCGAACTCGCCGGTGATCCGCGGGTTGTGCACCGACCAGGGACGGACCACGTCGATCGCTGGATACCAGCCGTCGGCGTCGACGGCGTCGAGCGCATCGAGCAGGTCGCCCACCGTGTCGTCGATGTCGCCGGGCCTGAGATCAGCGCCGTCGACCTGCACTGCGCCATCGGGCTTCATCTCGCCGCGACTCACCGGTCTATCCCCGCCGGGCGAGCACAACCGTCAACGCGCCCAGCAGGACACCGGAACTGGCGGCACCAGCGACGGCGTAGCGGCCCCGCGGCGGCAGATTGCGCCACGACGCGAGGGTCGCGGCCACGTCGACCGCGTCGCAGAACGATCCGGCGACGGTCCACCCCAGCAGCCCACGTGCGTTTTGCCGGGACGACGCGAGCAACGCGCCGACCCCGAGCGCGATGTCCCGACCACCCGCGGCGCGACCTAACACCATCCCCGCTGGCCCGGCGGCCTGGACCGCGCCCACCCACGCCCGGGCCATCAGATCCGGCCGCACCAGTGCGACGACGCCGATGGTGACCCGCCCTGCCCCGAGCGCCATCCCGCACAGTCGAGCTTGCGACCTCATGCCGACTCCCTGGATTCGATCACGGTGCTACCTTGCCATGGCCTCGTCAGGCGGACCTGCCGGGAGGTGACGTTGGCCCGACTCGGCTGCGGGTATACCTGCTCCATGAGCGAGGCCCGATGAGTGACCAGCAGGAGCGGCTACAAGCCTACCGGGCCAAGCGCGACTTCTCGGTCACCGCGGAGCCGGCCGGGACCGCGGCGCCGGCCGGTCAGAGCCGGTTCGTCGTGCAACGCCACCGAGCCCGCCGGCTGCACTACGACCTGCGGCTGGAGGTAGCTGGAGTACTGGTCAGCTGGGCGGTGCCGAAGGGGCCGACGCTGGACCCCAAGGCCAGGCAACTGGCGGTCCATGTCGAGGACCACCCCCTTGAGTACTTCGATTTCGAGGGCATCATCCCGAAGGGCGAATACGGCGGCGGCGACGTCATCGTGTGGGACTGGGGAATCTGGCAGCCCGCGGAGACCGACGACCCGGCACGGGCGATCGAGCGCGGTGAGCTGCACTTCGACCTGCAGGGCGAGAAGCTGGCCGGTCGCTTCGTCCTCATCCGTCGTGGCGAGGGTCGGCCGGATAAAGAGCAGTGGCTGTTGATCCACAAGAACGACGACCATGCGCGGCCCGGCTGGGACCCGGAGGTCCACCCCTTATCGGTGAAGACCGGACGCACCAACGACGAAGTGGCCGCGGCTCCCGCGTCGCTGTGGCGCAGCGACAAGCCGGCCGCCGAAGCCGTCGTTGCGTTGGCCCCCCCGGCGCCGGTATGGGACCCGCCGACCGCCGACGAGCTCGCCGAACTGGATGCGCTCGGATCTGACGGTCGGTGGGCCGTGCAGGGCCGCGAGCTCAAGCTGACCAACCTGGACAAGGTGCTCTTCCCGGGACGGGACCCTGAGCCCCCAGTCACCAAGCGCGACCTCATCCGATACCACGCACTGATCGCCCCGTTCATGCTCCGCTACCTCGCCGGTCGCCCGGTGAACTCCCACCGCTACCCCAACGGAGTGGACCGCCCGGGCTTCTGGCACAAGGAGGTCCCCAGCCACGCGCCGCAGTGGTTGACCCGCTGGCGCAACGAGGAAGCCGACCCGGGCGAGACTCGCTACTACGCCGTCATCGACAGCGTTCCCGCGCTGGTCTGGCTGGCGAACTTCGCGGCGGTGGAGCTGCACCCGTGGACCTCGCAGCTACCCGACGTGCACCAGCCGACCTGGGCGCTGATCGACATCGATCCGGGTTCGACCAGCAGCTTTGACGACGTGCTGGTGCTCGCCCGGCTCTACCGGGTGGCGCTAGAGCACCTCGGCGTCGCCGCGATGCCGAAGGTCACCGGCCAGCGCGGGGTGCAGATCTGGGTCCCGGTCCGCGGCGGCTACACCTTCGCCGACACCAGAGTCTGGGTCGAGAAGGTGTCGCGGGCCATCGGCCGCACCGTCCCGGAACTGGTCAGCTGGGAATGGCAGAAAGATCGCCGGCACGGGCTCGCGCGCCTGGACTACACCCAGAACGCCATCAACAAGACGTTGGTGGCGCCGTTCAGCGCTCGCCCCGCGGCCGGCGCGCCGGTGTCCGTCCCCATCGGCTGGGACGAGCTCCAGGATCCCGAGCTGCGACCGGACCGGTGGACGATCCGCACCGTGACCGACCGAGTGAGCAGCGTCGGCGATCCGCTCGCCCCGCTCATCGGCCGACCCCAAGAGCTACCGGCGGTGTAGTGCGGCTTTATGCAGCAACGTGCATGTACCTTGACGCTCCGTGGCTGGGCTGCCTAACGTCAAGTCACGTACCTGCATAAAAAGGAGAGTGCCATGGAGCTGACGCGGATTGCCGGTGGAGATTGCGGTCGTGACGACTGCCCGACCGTCTTCACGACAGACAACGACACGATTGCGGTCCAGGGTTACCTCATGCACAAAGAAACGCCAGCAGGTGAAGCTGTCGTCGAAATCCCTGTCACCGTGTTTCGGGAGGCGGCTCGTGCGCTTGGAAGGTGACAGTTGGCGCACGTTCTTCGATTCCTACCGACGGGAAGCGTTCCGGCTTGAAACGCTACCCTCCTACCATGTGGGCGGCGAACAGGAAGAGTATGAGAAATTTCTGGCGACCGGAAAGCTAGACATCCCAGACGATGACTCTTGGTTTACGCGTGTTCGTCATTTCCGCAACACTGGGCGATGGATTGGGCGCGTGCATGTCATCAGCCGACCACTGACCGGCTACTTACGCTATGAATTCGCGGTCTACTGCCGAACTGTGGCGGCCGGCGAGGACGTACGTATCCTCGATCTCACTGACCGGTCAGACCCTGGGCTGCCCACGCAAGACTTTTGGCTCTTCGATGACACCGCTGTGGTACGCATGGACTACGACCCGGACGGCACCCAGCTCGGGCGCGAGCTCCTCGAAGATATTGATCCCGCCCCCTATGTAGCATGGAAGCGATTGGCTCTGGAATATGCTGAGCAGTTCACTGAGAATTGGGTGAAGCGAGAAGGGTGAGACTCGACCCCGCACATGCAGGGCGAGATCGCCAGAGCTTGGCGAGTGCACTGCATGACTTGCGCACGGCATCGGGCCTGTCTGGTGACCGGCTTGCCCGACGTTGTGGCATGAGCCAAAGCAAGGTGAGCCGTATTGAGACCGGTCGATTGCTACCAAGCGTCGTCGACGTAGAACAGGTACTGACCGCGCTTGAGGTAGACGACGCGACCCGACGCGAGCTGCTGGCGCTCGCACGCGTCGCTAATACTGAATACCAAGACGTCCGGGCTTCCGTACGTCGAGGGCTGCACCACCGGCAGCGTGAGTTGGCTGCGCTTGAAGCCAACGCAACACTGGTGCGGCATTTTCTGCCCACCCTCATCACTGGGTTGCCTCAAATACCCGAATACATGCGTGCGGCCATGTGTACCCCTATCCAACCGGCGGCCGGTGACGTTCGCAAGGCCATAGCGCTGAAGCTAGAAAGACAAGCCGCTCTGCACGACAAAGCTAAGAACTTCGAGTTTCTACTGACGGAGTCGGCAATACGATGGCAACTCTGTGAGCCATCGGTCATGGCCGTGCAGATCGACCGGCTCGTGTCCCTGTCGCAGCTGTCAAATATACGCATTGGCGTATTGCCGCTTTCTGTGCGGGTTCGTGATGGCGCGTACCACACCTTCGTCACCTATGATCGTCGGCTGGTGACTGTTGAGCTGTTTACCGGCCAACTGGTGCTACGCGATCCCAAGGACATCGATCATTACCAGGCACTGTTTGACTTGTTCGGCGCCCACGCTCTGTGGACAGATGACGCCCGGCGTGTTCTGATGACGTTGGCTGACACATTCCGGGCTAGCGAATAATTCGAGCACGTGCATAGAGCTAGGACTTGAAGTCACCTCATCCATAATATTGCTTCATGAACACAGACGATGGTGCTGAGCTGCACACCGGTACCATGACTATCAAGGCTGGCCCGACCGAAAACAGCGCACTCCGCCGCCACCGCCGCGTGGTCATGACCACCTGCCAAGCCCACACCGCAACTGGCTTCACCAACCTGCTGGTGACCAAGGAGGACGGGATCATCGTGCTGAACCCACACCTCGCGAACTGCTGCGTGCTCCGGCTGGACGAGCAGGCCGCAACCGCCCTGCTGGACATCCTGGCGGAGTGGCTGGGATGAGGGGTGGGGCGATGCGCGGGCGAGGATCACGCCGCTCGGTGGTGTTCGGAGGTCTGCGTGGCGAAATGAGCTACGTCGACAACTCGTTCGACGACCTTGACCCAGACATCCAACGCATGTTCTACGAATCGCGAGTTCCCAACTCCTCACTGCCGACCGCGTGCTCCTGGGTCTCGGCCGTGACTTCATCCTCAACGCGACGAAGTAGGCCGTTGCCCGATCGCCGGGCGCTGTAGCTCGGCCTGTTATACGGCCCGGACGCGGCGCAACCGATCCCGCCACCAGCTCGCCCGCTGGAGGTCGACCAGCTCGTAGTGGTCAAGCAGCGCGGAGTCGGGTGCAGGGGGTCTGCTCGGCACCGGCAGGTAGCCATCGACGGGTCGCAGCGACCCAAGCCCGGTGACGACATCGCCGTCGAGCAGGGATAGCGTGCCAAGCCCGCAGGCGAAGTCGAGTTCCGGCAGCGCTCCGGCGAGTGCGAGTTGGGCGGCGAGACCGACGCTGGTCTCCAGCGCGGAGGACACCACGCACGGCAGCCCGGCGGCCTCGGCGACCTGCAACGACCGCCGCACACCGCCCAGCGGGGCGCACTTGAGCACCGCGATATCGGCGGCGCCTGCGACGGCCACCCGCAACGGGTCTTCGGCGCGGCGGATCGACTCGTCAGCGGCGATCCGCACGTCGACCTGGCGGCGGACGGCAGCGAGCTCGTCGATGGTGCGGCAGGGTTGCTCGACGTATTCGAGACCGCTCGCGGCCTTGTCGAGCCGGCGGATGTGGGCGACGGCGGTGTCGACGTCCCACCTGCCGTTGGCGTCCACCCGGATCGCCCCGCCGGGACCCAGCGCGTCGCGGACCGCCTCGACCCGTGCCAGGTCCTCGGACAGCGACTCCGGGTGGTCAGCGACCTTTACTTTGGCGGTGCGGCATCCGGACCCGGCGGTGATCTCGTGCGCACGTTCCGGGCCGACCGCCGGGACCGTGCAGTTGATCGGGACGCGATCGCGCACCGGTGGCGGCCAGCCGATGGTGCACTGCTCGATGGCGGTAGCCAGCCACGGGCCGCACTCAGTGTCGTCGTAATCAGCGAACGGGCAGAACTCACCCCACCCGGCAGGCCCCTCAATCAGCATCCCCTCCCGGACAGCGATCCCCCGGAACCGGACGCGCATGGGGATGGAGTACAAGCGGGCGCCGTCGAAATCGACTGTGTCGACGCCCTCTGGGCTGCTCATCAGGTGCTGTTGCCCTCGTCTCGGCGGCTGCTGACCCGCTCAGGTGCGGGGAGCCTGGCACAGTCTTTCAGTGCGGTGCGCATCGCCAGAAACTGCTGCACGGTGGCCGGGAGGACGCGGCGGAGTAGAGATTCGCCGGTTAGCGCAGGGCTGGGCCGCGACGTCAACCCCCTGCTTGCCCTGGCCGCCCAGCCGGTCGTGGGTGAGCAGGCGATGCTGCTCAGCCGGGTGCCGGGCGGCGACCTGCTGCGCACGACCATGTCCGCCGCGATGCTGTTCGCCCAGCCTTGGCGGGTGCCCGCGGAGTTCGTCACCGAACAGCACGAGCTGGGGCGCCGGACGGGCTAACTCGAGGCCGCCACCGCGATGGCGCGCGCCCTGTTCGACGTCAACGGGCAGCGTGAGATCCTGCTCGACCAACTCCACACCTTGACGATGCCGACCCTGGTCGTCTGGGGCGCATGTGACTACGTGCTCCCCATCTACCAGGCTCAGGCTGCGGTGGACCGCTTGCCCGCAGGTCGGCTGTCGTTGTTCCCCGATTGCGGACACCTGCCCCACGTGGAGTGCCCCGACCAGTTCGCCGCCGTGCTGGGCCAGTTCCTCACCGAGCACCAACACCCCAGCCCCGTAGCGCCTCGCGCACCCCCACTCGCCTACGTCGATCTCTGAGAAGGCCCGCCATGGCGACACCCGCGCCGCGTCTTGCATCAACAGCGCCGAACCTCGGCGGTGCTGAGCCGGCTTCCGAGGCCTACGGCAGCCAGGCCGGCCGCTACGAGCAGCGAACGGGCGCCTTCCGCTACTGGCGTGAACAGCTGGTCGACCAGCTTCCTGCCCGGCGCGGTAACACGGTCCTGGACGTGGGCTGCGGTACTGGACTGTGCCTGCCGCTGCTGCAACGCAAGGTGGGGCGCCTCGGGGACGATCGTGGGGATTGACGAATCCGAGCAGATGCTCCAAGTGGCGGCCGAGCGGGTGGCCGAGCACGGCTGGGACAACGTGCTCCTGCTCGCCGCCCCGGTGGCGCGGGCACCGATCGAGGTCACCGCGGATGCCGCCCTGTTCTGCGCAGTGCACGACGTGTTGCAGTCCCCGGCGGCGCTGAAACACATTTTGATCATCTGCGTCCCGGCGTCCCGGCGTCCCGGCGTCCCGGTGGCTGCGGCCGGCGGAAAGTGGCCAGCCCCATGGTTGTGGCCTGCCGGCATGGGTGGCCGCCCTGCACGCGCCGTTCGTCAACGATTTCACCGGCTTCGACCGGCCCTGGCGACTGTTGGCCAAGTTCGTCCCAGACCTGCGGATCCACCAGCTCGCCTGCACCACTGGATACCTCGCGCTCGGTCACGTTGGGGGGCGCTAGACACCGCGGGCCTGCTCCGTGGTTTCCCGTCGCCAGCGTAGGGTAACTCCGCTGGCACAAAATCGAGCTGACCGGCGGTGCCGTCGACAGCACGCTCAGCGTGTCGACGGCACCGCGGTGATCTAATCCCGCTAGAGGCGCTTGCGGTCAGGGGTGACCGGTCAGGAGTGCTTGCGGTCAGCCGTATTCGAGGTGACGCGCGCTCGTGTCTTGGCGGACTCTTCGGTCTGGGTCTTCCCGCGCTGGGTCCGGCTGGTGTCCGAGGTGCTGTCGTCGGACTGTTGTTGTCGACGAGGCGCTTATTGTACTCCGCCGAATCATCGTCGTTGTAACGCTCGTTTTTCCGCGACCCGCGAGAATCCTCGTGGCGCTGGTCACCTCTGGCGCCCAGCCGGTTATTCGCCGGCCTGTCCTCATTGCTGTTCGTAGATGTGATGTCGCGCACCACGTTGAGCATCGGTGCGGCGGCGACCAGCATGCTGTGGGTGAACTGTTGCTGGGCCTTCAGTACCCGCAAGGCATAGTCGTAGCTGGCAACGGTCCACATGCACATCATATTTCCGGCCATGGGCAGGCCCACGTGCTGCGGGTGACCGTCCCTATCCTGGTGACTGTCCCACTCTTGGTGGCCGCCGCGATCGGCTTTGGTTGTCGCGATCGTCGTAGCGCTTCTCGGAAAGACCCACGACGCCAAGGCCTTCCGGGATCTTCAACTGGACCATCACTTCAACGAGTCGAACGCCTTCGCAGACAAGGGATATGTCGGGTGCGGCGTCACCACACCGTTCAAGAAGCCAGCCGGCGGCGAGCTGCTCGAATGGCATAAGTAGTTCAACAAGGTGGTCAATCAGTACCGATACGTCACCGAGCGAGCAATCGCCAACTTCAAGACTTGGCGCTGCATGCACACCGACTACCGCCGCCCACTTCAAACCTACCCGACCGCCTTCAGTGCGATTCGCTCACTTCACTTCTTCAAGCTGAGTTTCCGATAAGCCTCATAGTACTCCCAAATCGATGGTCTTGTGAGAGATCGCGCGAACGGGCAACGCGACCCTAACAATGAGATTACCAGCATTTTGAACCTGTTAAACCAGTGATCTTAATATTTCAGATAATTCTTCAAACTTTCCGTAAGTGTTGTTCTTCAATCCTTGCTTGATATCTGTTCGGACTTCCGCAGACGGCAAGGAGACGATCAGTCTGTTTCACCCGTTGACCAGCGCGGATGTGTGTGGGTCTTGATCGGGTCGTGTCTCTCACGCCGGTAGGGGGCCTGCGAGTCGGCGCGGTCAGCGCTGCGCACAGTTGGATGTGGGCGCGGGAGGTAGTCGTCGGCGGTGGTAGCTCGCGAACCGTGACGGAGAGCCGCTGCCCGGCCTGGTGTGCGACAACACCCATGAAGATTTATGCCCCGCGGCGACACGCATGGTGATGTGGGGTGGAAAATCCAGTGATCTGGGTACATCGTAGGGACATAGCATCCAGTGGGAGGGTAGCGATATGACCATCACGGGCATCATCTCCGCGATCATCATCGGACTCATCATCGGCGTGCTGGGGCGCCTCGTCGTGCCGGGCAGGCAGGCGATCGGGATCTGGCTGACCATCATCATCGGCATCATCGCCGCGTTCATCGGCGCGGCAATCGCGAGCGCGATCGGATACGCCAACGCGAACGGCGGCATACCCTGGATTGAGATCATCATTCAGGTCATCATCGCCGCGATCGGCGTCTCTATCGCCGCCGGTGTCTATGCTCGTCGCGGAGTCACGCGCTAGCGAGCCGCCGCGCTGCCCGGCGTGGCTGCGATCTGTCGACACAGCCACGCCAGCGCGAGCGGGTAGCGATAGTCGATGCCGCCGTGGCCGGCGTCGAACAGTTCGAAGTGCACCCGCTCGTCGGGTAGCCCGGCCGCGCGTAGCTGGTCGCGGAATGCCTGCGCGCCGAGATCGAGGTACCACTCGTCGCGGGTGCCGGCGTCGAGCCATACGGCGCGCAGTGAGCGCAGTGCTTCGGCGTACCGGGGCGCCATCCGCACTGGATCCCAGTCCAGCCAACGCTGCCAGCTCTCCGGACGGAGCACCCCGGTGTGGGGGTCGAACGGTAGCTCCGGAGTGCCGTCCTCGCGGGCGGAGAAGCACGCGGAGATGCCCAGCGTCATGAGCAGGTCCTTGTCGGCGGGCTTGGTGAACGGAGTCCGGGACCGGAAATCGGCCCACCAGGCGCTGATGTCGCCGTCGTAATCGCGCAGATGGCGTACCGACTTACCGAACTCAGCGAGGTAGCACAGCTCGTACAACGAGTCCCCAGCGTGGCTGGCCAGCGCACCGAACAGGTCCGGCCGCAGCATCGGCGTAATCATGGCGCCGAACCCACCGGAGGACTTGCCGCTGATCGCCCGGTGCGCCCGGTCGGGCAGCGTCCGGTACTGCGCATCGACAAACGGTACGACCTCCTCGCACAGGTAGCTGTGATAGCGCCCGGTACCCGAGGAGTCGACGAACTGGCTGCCACCATAGGCGGTCCAGGCGTCGACGAAGACGAGGACCGCGGGCGGGACGTCACCGGCGGCGAAGACGGCGTCGGCGGTCTCCGGGAATGGCTGGCGGAACGGGCTACGGTTGCGCCACATGGCCAGATGCCCGGTGTACCCCTGGATCACATAGACGCTCGGGTACCGCTGTTGCGAGTTGTCGTAACCCGGCGGGACATAGACCCACAGCGGGCGGCGTGCCGGATCGCCCAAGGGATTATCCCGCAGCAGCACACTGTCGATCACGAGCTCGTCGAGGCGGCCAGCGAGTACGGCAGACCAGGGCAGCATGCGCCCACCGTACGTGCCGGGTGTGCCCAGCGACGCCACCCACGCCGCCCGGACTCCCTATCGTCGCTGGCGGTTCCCCATGATCGCGATTTCTGGCCTTCTCAAGCGTTCGTAGCGGGATTGGGATTGGGTTGTGGCGTGGGCGTGGGCGTGGGTGTGGGTTGCGGCTGGGGTTGAGGTTCTGGCGTGGGTTGCGGCCGGGGTTGAGGTTCTGGCGTGGGTTGCGGCTGAGGTTGAGGTTCCGGCTGGGGTTGCGGCTGGGGTTGGGGCTGCGGCTGGGGCTGCGGCTGCGGCTGGGGTTGGGGTTGTGGTTCTGGCTGGGGTTGGGGTTGTGGTTCTGGCTGGGGCTGGGGCTGCGGTTGGGGTTGTGGTGCGGGTTCGCCGGGAAGCGTGGACGTACCACTGCCACTAGAGGCAGCGCTCGTGCCGATGGGTGTTGGGATCGCGCCACTCGGGTTACTGACCGGAACGGGAGAGGTTGACCTAACGGTCTTGCGAGCCGCGGCGTGCACCGGGGCGGCCCCCGCTTTCGCCGTTGCGCTGGTCGGTTTGGTCGACTGTGTGACGGGCACGGTAAGGACCGCCCCGCTGCTCGGGTTGTTGTCGGAGACACTGGCCGCGCTCGCTGCAGCGTTGGCAGGCGCGGGGGCCCGCGTTCCGGCGGCCGCCTGTGGGGCGGGACCGCTCTGGGAGGTGAGCAACGGGACTGCCGCCACGCCGCCCGCGGCGAGCAGGGACAGCGCTCCCGCTACGGCGACACGTTTGACCAGCCGCGACCTGGATCGGCGCCACTGGAGCGCGACGGGCTCGACGTCCAGGGGGATGGCCGTCAGGGATGGACGTGGTTGGGCCTCCATGCGGGCAACGATTGGCATGATGGGCTCAGGAAGGGGCTCGGCGGTGACCTGGATCGCGTCGGGAGCGATGGTGGGGGTGGGTAGCGCGGCTAGGGCGGCGCCGAGGGCGATGGCGGCTTTGGGGTCGGCGTCGATGGCGACGGGGCGGCCGAGTTCGGCGGAGACGAGTTGGGCGACCAGCGGGATTCGGGAGGAGCCGCCGACGAGTAGGAC
>DASUII010000414.1:0-5026 GCA_036279835.1 Pseudonocardiaceae bacterium | reverse complement strand
CCGTCCCGGCATCGCCGAGAAGTGCAGCCACCTGGCCGACCAGGCGCGCTTCCTCACGGCGGGCAGACCCGCAGTTCTCCAGCAGCGTGCAACGCGCGGCTTCCACATCGCGGCGGTGCCGGCCTTCCGCCGCACGGGCGGCGCGCACGCAGTGCAGAGCGTCAGCGAACTCGCCGCGGGCCTCGTGCACGTGAGACAGGCCCTCAAGGCACTCCGCGAGGACGACATCCACCCCATATCGCTGAGCGCCCTCGACCGCGTCGGCGAGCAGGGTTAGCGCCGGCTCATGGCGACCTTCGGCGAGGTGCACCTGAGTGGCCAACGCCAGTCGCAACCGGCCGACCGCCGCGGCCGCGGCGGCGCGCACCGGACGGCGCAGCAATGGCCGCACCTCCTGCATAGCGGCATCGCCGGCACCACGATCTAGCAGCGCGAGCGCTATCTCGAGCATCAGCCGCGCGCTCACCTCGCCGCTATCATGCTCAGGATCGGCCAGGCCCGCCAACAGGTCGCGGCCTTCCCTAGCTCTCGCCTCAGCCACCGCGCCCGCGTCGCGGCGGCGGTGACGCGCTGCGTCCACCGCCCGGATTGCAGCCCGCAACAGCAAAGCGGTGTCGTGGTCGAGACTCGGGTCCTCGCGGTAGAGCTCGTCAGCCTCATCGAGGGCGGAGGTAGCCAGATCATCTCGGCCGAGCGCGGCCGACGCCTCGGCCACGGCGACGAGTGCACCGCCCCTGAGCACTGGAGCAACATCATCGCCAGCGGCGAGCACCGCCCGCACCGCACCGAGCGCAGTAGCGGATTCACCTAGCGCGGCTGCGCAGTGGGCAAGCTCCACGTGCAGCTCATGCCGCAGCCCCGGTGGAGTCTCGGCGTCTCGAATCGCTGGGAAGAGCCGATGAGCCGCTTCCCCGTGCCTGCCGAGACGGTTGAGCGCAAAAACTGCGACGTAATCTGCCTGCAGGACGGCCAGCTTGTCGTCCTGCCCGGCGGTCACTGCCCGATCGGCCAACAGCAGCGCCAGCTCTGGCGCGCGCCAGCGTAAGAGCATTGCCGACTCGACCAGCGATGCGGCCTCGCCTCCGTTGGGCGCCATGCCGGTCCGGATCCCTTCGCGCGTCGTACTGCTCACCTCCCACCCCCATCGACGTTCCCGATCACCGGACGCCCCATGCCCCATCAATTTCGGGTCAGTCTGCGGTACGTCACACGATGTGGTCGTGCTGCCTCCGCTCCGAGCCGGTCGATCTTGTGCTGCTCGTAGGCCTCGAAGTTGCCTTCAAACCAGAACCAGGATGCGGGATTTTCGTCTGTTCCCTCCCAGCTGAGAATGTGGGTCACCACTCGGTCTAGGAACCAACGGTCGTGAGAGATCACCACCGCGCAGCCGGGAAAGTGTTCCAACGCGTTCTCCAGCGAACCCAGCGTCTCGACGTCGAGGTCGTTGGTCGGTTCGTCGAGCAGGATCAGATTGCCTCCCTGCTTGAGAGTCAGCGCAAGGTTGAGCCGGTTGCGCTCGCCGCCGGACAGCACTTGAGCCGGTTTCTGCTGGTCAGGCCCTTTGAACCCAAAGGCGCCGACATACGCTCGGGACGGCATCTCGGTATTACCGACCTGGATGTAGTCCAGACCGTCAGACACCGCCTCAAAGACCGTCTTGTCCGGGTCGATACCCGCCCGCTCCTGATCGACGTAGGACACCTTCACCGTCTCGCCAACCTTGACCGTGCCGGAATCGGGGTTCTCCCAACCGACGATGGTCTTGAACAAGGTGGTCTTGCCGACGCCGTTGGGGCCGATCACGCCCACGATGCCGTTACGGGGCAACGTGAAGGACAGATCCTTGATCAGGAGGCGATGGTCGAAGCCCTTGTCCAGGTGCGACACCTCCACAACTACGTTGCCCAGCCTCGGTCCCGCTGGGATCTGGATCTCCTCGAAGTCCAGCTTGCGGCTGCGCTCGGCTTCGACTGCCATCTCCTCATAACGCTGCAGTCGGGCTCGGGATTTGGCCTGCCGGGCTTTTGCCCCCGATCGCACCCAGGCGAGCTCGTCGCGCAGGCGCTTCTGCAGCTTCTGGTCCTTGCGGCCCGCAACCGCGAGCCGGTCGGCCTTCTTCTCCAGGTAGGTGGAGTAGTTGCCCTCGTAGGGGTAGGCCCGACCGCGATCGAGCTCGAGGATCCACTGAGCAACGTTGTCCAGGAAGTACCGGTCGTGGGTGACAGCCAGCACCGCGCCTGGGTAACTCGCCAAGAACTGCTCCAACCACAACACGCTCTCCGCGTCCAGGTGGTTGGTGGGCTCATCAAGCAGCAATAGATCAGGCTTGGACAGCAGCAGCCTGCACAGCGCCACCCGACGCCGCTCTCCGCCGGACAGGTGACTCACCGCCTCATCGGGCGGCGGGCACCGCAGAGCGTCCATGGCTTGGTCGAGCTGCGAGTCGAGATCCCACGCGTCGGCGTGGTCGAGCTCCTCTTGCAGCCGCCCCATCTCCTCCATGAGCTCGTCGGAGTAGTCGGTGGCCATCAACTCAGCGATCTCGTTGAACCGATCCAGTTTGGCCTTGATCTCACCGAGACCCTCCTGGACGTTGCCCAAGACGGTCTTGTCCTCGTTCAGCGTGGGCTCCTGCTCCAAGATGCCCACCGTGGCGCCTGGCGCCAGGAATGCCTCACCGTTGTTCGGTTGGTCGAGCCCGGCCATGATTTTGAGCACGCTGGACTTGCCGGCTCCGTTGGGCCCGACCACGCCGATCTTCGCGCCGGGATAGAAAGCGAGGGTGACACCGTCGAGGACGACCTTGTCGCCGTGCGCCTTACGCACCTGTTTCATGGTGTAGATGAACTCCGCCACGGCCGCGATCGTAGAGGTCGCCGCCAGGGCCGGGCAGCGCGGCCGACCGCCGCCCGACCCCGTTCGTTACTCAAGCAGGTACGGGCACCAGCGGGCCGGCGGCTTCCGCGAAGTCGGACAAGCTCACTTCGTACGGTGAGTCGGTTGTGTCGAGCAGGTCTGACGGATCCTGCGGAGGTGGTGCCGCGGCGTCCTGGTTCACGGAACGCGAAGGCTCCGCCGCACGCTGCTTATGCACGGTGACGGCGCAGCGAGCCAGATCCGGCCCGATCGAGTTGGCCTCCAGCTCGACGACCGATCGGCGCTCGCCCTGTTCGGTGGTCCACTCCCGGGTGCGCAGTTTCCCTCTGACGATCACCGGGTCGCCCTTGACCAGGGAGGCAGCGTTCTCGGCAAGCCGGCGCCAACAGCTCACCGACAGATACAAGCTCTCCCCATCCACCCAGGACTCGGACGCCTTGTCGAACCGACGCTCGTTGCAGGCGACCCGGAAATTGAGTACGAGCGCCGCGTCGGGACCAACCCGGCGCGGGTGCATATCACTGACCAGCGTTCCGACCACAGTTACCGGTGTCTCTCTCATGATCACATACCCTCCTGCGCTGCTGTCCCGCCCTCCTCGGCGGGTCGCCGGCCCCTCGACCGGCGTCACCCAGGTTGCGCGACGAGCAGCACCTCCGGGTAGCAGGCCATGATCGACATGTGGATGACCGGGGTGCTGTGCACAACCAGCCCGTCTCACCCGGTCGAAACTGAGGATTGTCGGGGTTTCGTGCTATCGCACGGCCGTTCATCCGGCAGAGATCTGCACCGTTGAGCCCGCTGGATGCGTCGACGAGCTAAGCGCGGGTAGGTGGCCGGTCGTCGCTAGGCTGCTCGCTGACGCCCACCGGCGCCCGGCCCCCGTAGCTCAGCCGGATAGAGCAAGCGACTTCTAATCGCTAGGCCGCAGGTTCGAGTCCTGCCGGGGGCGCTCCGCCGCAAGTCAGAGGCTCGCGCTCCGATCCGCCCATGATCGACACCACGTTTACCCCGCGCTTTCGTTGGGCCCGAGCCGGTCCAGCGCAGCCGCCGCAGCGACTCCCGTCGTCTGCCGCGACATGTAGACGTCCTGTGTCATGGAGATCCGCTCGTGCCCCAAATAGTCGGCGATCTCCCGCGCGGAGAGCCCCGCCTGATCCAACCGAGTGGCGAACGTTATCTGTAGTCGATCTTGGAATTGCCTGGTCACGGGCGTTTGTGGGTGTGAGGGACGTGGGCGACGTCGCAGGTGGCGAGGTGCGCGGGGTGGGGTTGGTGGGTCATCGGTTGGCCTGGCGGATCGCGCGGCGGAGGCTTCGCGGGCGGCGGTGAGGTCTTCTTCGAGTTCGGCGACGCGGTGTTGCGCTTGGTGTGTTTCGGTGGCGCGGGCGTCGCGTTCGGCGAGGAGCTGGCGGGTTTGGGATTCGAGCTCGGTGACGCGTGTGACCAGCTGGGCGGGGTCGGGTCGGTCGAGCTCGGCGCCGAGTTGTAGGCGTAGTCGCTGGCGGAGTTTGTCGTTGTCGGTGCGTAGCCGGCGGATCTCGGCTCGGGCGAGGGCGAGGTCGGTGCGCAGGCCGGCCGGAGTGGGCGGGGTGGGGTCTTCTGGGCCGGTCTGGCGGGGTGGGCCGTCGGCGGCCTGTGCTTGACGGTGGCGGGCGGCGTCGAGGTGTTCGCGCAGCCCGTCGGTGTAGATCAGCCAGGTGGACACGCCGGCGGTGCGGGCGATGGCGGCCGCGGTGATCGGGGTGCCGGCGGCTTCTAGGGCATCGATGGCGGCGCGGGTGCGCTCGCGCTTGTCGGCGCTGTCCTTGGCTCGGGCGGCGCGTAGCCCGGTGGTGCGATCAGCGGGGGTGCTCATCCGGCCGCTCCGCGGGACGAGGCTGTGGGGATGAGGGGTAGCTGGCGGGCGGCGCGGGCGCGGCACAGCAGCTTGCTGGCCTGTTCGATCTCGTCGCGCTCGTCGGGGGTGAGTTCGGCCAGCCGGTGGCGCATCTGCTCGGCGATTCGGGTGAACGCGGTGATCTCGGCGGTGAGGTTGTCGATGACGTAGGTGGCGGCGTCGAGGGCTCGTGCGGTCTCGCGGTCGGCGCGCAGCCCGGCGATGTGTTCTTCGAGGGCGGGCAGGTAGGACGGGTCGGGCCGGTAGAAG
>DASUII010000413.1:0-4125 GCA_036279835.1 Pseudonocardiaceae bacterium | reverse complement strand
CGGGATCGGTACCGGGGTGCGCATCGTCGCGATCGCGGTCGCGGCGATCGTCAACGTGGCCGCATTCCTCATCGGGTTCCGGGTGCTCAGCGCTCGCGAGGTCCGGCTGGCTGACCTGCTGCCCGGCGCGGTCGGCGCCGGGGTCGCCATCCAGGTGCTGCAGACTCTGGGCACGGTGTTCCTCAGTCGCGAACTCATCGGTGCCTCGCAGGTCTACGGCGTGTTCGGGCTGGTTTTCGGGTTGCTGGCCTGGCTGTACCTGCAGGCGGCCATCGTGGTGTTCTGCGCAGAGATCAACGCGGTGCGGGCGCGCCGGCTATGGCCGCGCAGCCTGCTCACCCCCTTCCTCAACGACGCCGTCCTCACCCCCGCCGACCACGCCTCCTACCGTTCCTACGCCGACACCGAGCGCTACCAACTCTCCGAACAGGTGCACACCACCCACGACGACCAGTCCTCATCCCACGACAAACCCTGATCAACTGTGTGGTCCCGCCTGCTCGTTCGACGATGGCTTCATCGCAGATGCGCGACCCGACCGGTGCGGTGATCTTGGTCTTGTGTTTGGCCGTCAGCGGCATCAGTTTTCACCTGCCGTCGACAAGTGTCACCCAAAAGGGCGGGGCGCACTGTAATATCTCGATTGCCACCCCGGCGCTCCAGCCAGGCTTGGGATAGGAGGACTCGTATGAACAGCACGCCTGATAAGGCCGAGCAGTCTACCGATGATATAAATGACCCCAATCCTTCCGTGCCTGTCCCTGACCCCGGGGATCCTCTTGCTTCCGCATTTGCTCAAGCGACGCAGCAATTCCCTCAGTCGGCGCCAACAAAGACAACAGGAGGCGGGGGGTCGCTTGGGAACCTGGCCCGGGAGGTTAGCGGTACCCAGTCGCGAGTGGACGAAGAAAGCGACGACGCTCAGCAAGAAGACTAGCGCCCAAGCGGCGCTAGCGCGTCAAGGTCTTGGCTACCAAGGTGGCGCTGAGCCTGGCTTGAAGACGCGTCACGAGGGTCGCGGTGGCTGACTGTGTGGGGACGTCGCGGGTCGGCGGGCTGGCGCAGCTGTATGTGCTCGGTCTGCGGTCCCCGGACGGGCTCGCCGAGGCGGTCGCTTGAGCAATTCCAGCCGATCGAAACGCCATGCCTGGCATGTCCGATCGGGGTATGCTCGGAGGAGTCGGCGGCGTCTCAGACACGGAGCCGGGGCAGCCTCGACGATGAAAGTAGGAGGCCGGTGTGAGTTTCGCGGATAAGTTCAGGAACAAGGTTCAGGTGCTGCGCGGCCATGTCAAGCGGAACACTGGCGAGGTCACCGGCAGTGGACGTCTTCAGGCCGAAGGCAGGGCCGATGAGGTGATGGGCAACCTGAAGCAGGCCGGAGAGAAGGTCAAGGACGCATTCCGTGGGCGAGGTACTCGCCGCCGCCGGTATTAGAGGGCTAAGGCGGCACGGCCGTCAATCTCGAGTCAACTGTGAGGGTTGGGTCGACTCCAGGGCGATAGTTCGCGTGTGTGCCGGTCCGCTGTCCATGAACTCGACCAGACCGACCTGCGGAGGGGACAGAAACGTCGGCCGCGTCGAGTTCACGGACAGCACCTACGGGCAAGCCAGCCAGGGAGCATGCCTGGCTGGGATGGGGCGCAGCCCCGTTAGTTGGTTGCTCTGCCCAGGCGGTAAAGGAGACGGTCAGTCTAATGTCAACGGCGGCCGAAATCTGGATCTGGCCCGCTTTCCGTGATCGAGTTGGCCCTGTCGTCACGCGGCGAGCAGGATGCGTTTGCGGAGCAGGTCGAACTTGGCGCGGCCACACATCTGTCTGGACGGCCTGGTAGCGGGCCTTGGTGCGTGGTTCCGGTCCCCACCTAGCCTGCAATTGCAGGCCACAACTCGTCGGCGGGGCAAGTACGAGTGGGCATAGACCCCGTTGCGGGACCTCTTTCTGTTTTCGGGAAGGTGCGGCGCCTGCCGGGCTGCAGGCGGCCGAGCCATGTGTCGCGGACGTGATCCTGGTAGGCGATCGCTCCGGCGGCCAGTTCCCCTCGCTCGGCGGCCTCTGCTGATCGTTGCCCGGGGTTGGCCTGGTGGTCTTTGGTGTGGTCGCGCAAGCCGAGACTGTTGCCGACGAAGAGCAGCACCAAGCCGTGCTCTGCTGCTGCCTCGCGCCAGCCGGTAGGGAGGTTCAGCGGCGCATCGAGAAGCAGAGGCTGGACGTGTGGCCAGGTCAGGGTCAGTGTTCCGGCTGAGTTGAGGTGTGCCGCCCAGCCGGGGCGCGGGCGCAGCGCCAGCCGGGGCAGGTCGGTGGCTAAGCGCAGACCGCGGTCCATAACCGCGTAGAGCAGCACACCAGTGCCATCGACCTCGTCGTCGGGCGACCGCAATTCGCCCTCCATGAACAGTGCCGCGAACGTGGCTGCTCCGTGCTGCCACAGATCGGCTTGCGTGTGCAGCGTCGTCGCGTGCATCGCCTCGTCCTTCCCGAGGATGGTGGGGTTGGGAACCGGACACAGAGCGAGGACCGGGGTGCAGTCACCGCGCTGGCGGCCCACCGGGACGCCACCGGCGTTCCAGCGCATACCGCCGGATCATCGGAGGCGTCCCAACTCTCAACCAGGCTCAGGCCCTGTTTACTCGTTGAACGAGGAGTCGACGTGGCCGTGCTCACGCATGGCCTCGATACGACTGCCGCGGTCGGCCTCTTCCGGTGCCCCGTCGGTGGGCGTGCGTTCCGGTGCGCCGGCGGTAGCGGGGGCCTGCGCCCGCATCGCGTGTACCTCGATGCGCTTGGGCTTGGCTTCCTCCACCTTGGGTACCACCACCTGCAATACACCGTCTTCGGTCGATGCCTCGATGGCATCGGCCTTCACGTGCAGGGGCAGCGTGATTGAGCGACGGAACAGTCCGTAGCGGCGCTCCAGCACATGGAACTGCTCAGCTGTTGAGTCCCGAGTCAGTGACCGCGTGCCCTGGATCGTGAGCAATCCATCCTGGAACGCAATCTCCAGGTCCTCGACCTTGATACCAGGCAGCTCGACGGTCAGAACGTAGGCGTCCATGCGTTCGGAGATATCGACCGGCGGGGCCCAGGCTGGTGTACTGCTCGCGCCGGTGCCGGACTGCGAGGCCTGCTGACCGCGAACCTGGGCGAGCAGCTTGGTTATCTCATTCATCTGGTCCTGTGCGCCGCGCAGGTCCTGGAAGGCATCCCAGCGCGTCATGATCGCCATCTCAAAATTTCCCTTGTTCAGGTGTTCGGCGGCTCGGGATGAACAGGGTCCCCACGTCGTGTGAAGGACGTTCACTTGTCAAGCAGCTATGTTCACGATAACGTGAACGGCGTTCACAGTCAATGTTGTCCGGTCACACGTCGGTGGGGGAGCAACTGATGGGCACGTCCAGTAGGCAGGGCGCCGCAGCGCCGCGCTCGCTGTGGTTTAACGCTCCGGAAACCGATGAGGAGCTCCGCCGCACGCTCACCCGGGAGCGCGTGGTGGCCGAGGCACTCACGTTGATCGCCCAGCAGGGCGTCGAGGCACTGACCATGCGCACCCTGGGCGCGCGTCTCTGTGTGGTACCCGGCGCGCTGTACCGTCACGTGCGTAGCAAGGAGCAGCTCCAGGACCTGGTCGTGGATGGCGTGCTCGCCGAGGTTGACTGCGACCTCAACCAGGCACTGCCCTGGACCGAGCAGATCAAGGTACTTGCTCATCGATTGCGGAACGTGCTGAACGATCATCCTGGGGTAGCCGGCCTGCTGAAAACTCGCGACCCCCTCGGACCGCACTCGCTGTCCTTGGCCGAAGCCTTCCTACTACCGCTGCACAATGCCGGGTTCCCCCACCGCGAAGCCGGCCACGCATTCTTTCTCATCCTCGACTACACGATCGGATTTGAGGTCAGCAGCGCCCGCATCTCCGTCAACGAACAGCGGGTCCAGGACGCGGCGACCAGAAAAAGGCTCCACGAATTCTTCCGGTCGCTTCCCGATGACCGCTTCCCCACCCTGATCGCCCTCGGCGAGCACGTCTGGATCGACAACCGCGACGAGCGATTCACCGCCGGCATCAACGCGCTCATCGACGGGCTGGAACGGGCCCAACACCTACCGCCACCCAACTGACCGCC
>DASUII010000412.1:0-4462 GCA_036279835.1 Pseudonocardiaceae bacterium | reverse complement strand
CCGTCGGGGAAGACGTAGCGATCGGTGAACACATCGATGCGGGCGCCGGGGCGGTTGTCCGGTTCGGTGATGCAGTGGTTGAGCAGCCGGCCGCCGGGGCGCAGTTTGGCCAGCAGCAGCGAGAAGTACGACCGGTAGGTGTGTATCCCGACATGCTCGGTGAGCCCGATGGAACTCACCGCGTCGTAGTCGCAGCCCGGGGCGTCGCGGTAGTCCAGGTGACGCACTTCTGCGAGCCCACTGAGACCCTCGCGCAGGATCGCCTGCTGCGCCCATCGAGCCTGTTCGGCGGACAGCGTGACGCCCAGCGCGCGGACGCCGCGGCGAGCGGCGTAGCGCACCATGCCACCCCAGCCGCAGCCGACGTCGAGCAGTCGCATCCCGGCCCGCAGGCCCAGCTTGTCGGCGATCAGCTCATGTTTGCGCTCCTGAGCTTGCTCCAGACTCGCCTCCGGATGGTCGAAGACAGCGCAGGTGTAGGTCATCGACGGCCCGAGCACCAGCTCGTAGAAGCGGTTGGAGACGTCGTAGTGGTGGTGCACCGCCTCGGAGTCCCGGTGCCGGGAATGCGCCAGCCCGGCGAGCGTCCGGCGCCACCGGGGCCGCGACTCCTGCGGTGGTGGGGGCACCGGACGCAGCCGCTGCCAGCCCAGCGAGCGCGTGATCAGCGCCAATTCGGCCATGGTCGGGCGCCGAAAGCGCAACTGGTAGGCCATCACCCGCATCGCCTCGTACGGGTCACCGGGATGCACGCCCTCGGCCTGGAGATCACCGGCGACGTAGGCCCGCGCCATGCCCAGATCGCCTGGCGCGGTGAACAGGTAAGTGGCGCCGCGCGGGGTGGCCAGGTGCACGCTGATCTCAGCGTCGGGCGGTCCGGTGGCACTTCCGTCGTAGGCGGTGAACCGGACCGGGAACCGGCCATCGGTGAGTAGGTCGACGATTCCCGCCAGCGACAGCCGGTCACCCTTCACCGGGTCCGTCGCGGGAGTGGGGCGCCGGAAGGTCGTCATTGACGTCGCACCGCCTTCGCGTAGAGGTCCAGGAGCCGCTGGTCGGGGTCGTAGCGCCGTTTCAGCGCGGCGTACTGCTCGCCGCCGTAGCGGGCATCGAACTCTTCGCGCGAGTAGAACGAGTCCGAGTACAGCGACTTGTGCCCGCCCACCGCGTCAACTTGTCCTTCGATCGCCCGATTAGTATCCCCGAGGTTGGGGTCGCTGCCGGTGCCCGGCACGCTGGCCCAGAAGCCGACATTGACATATTTACGGCTGGCTTCCAACGGATACAGCGGCCAGGTGTGATCACCTCGCAACCGCAAGGGGCACAGCCACACCGGCTCGATGCCGACGTGCTCGACGAACCAGCGCAGGAATTCCGCGGTGCGCTCCAGCGGGATCTCGACGTCCTGGATCACGCGTTCCCGGCGAGGGCGGCCGCGCAACACCTCCCAACGGTTCTCCAGGTCGAAACGGTTCGCCACCGCTACGATCTTCCAGTAAACATCGCTGCGGCGCAGCCGGGCCGGCCACAACGGCCGGACCAGCGGGTGCTGAACCCCGAAGGCGCCCGAGCACCAGAACCAGTCGGTGTCCCAGCGCCACAGGTAGTCGTGGGTGCTCAGGATGTCGTGGCGGCGTTGCTGGATCGAGCGGTAGTAGATCTGTGCTCCGGTGTGGTAGTCGCTGGCCGGTCCGGTGTGATCGGCGCGCCGGCCCAGCGTCAGGTACGACTCGGTGCGGGTGAACATCACGCCATCGAGGTAGTCGACGTCCTCGCCGGCCCATTGCCGGGTCGTCATGATCAGCTCTACTGCCGAGCACAGCTCGTCCAGATCGTCGAACCGCACGTGCCGCAGCGCGACGTGCGAGCGCACCGGTTCAAGCTCGATATGCAGCCGGGTGGCATAGCCCAGCGTGCCGTAAGAATTGGGAAATCCGGCGAATAGCTCGTCGCCGGGCACTGCCGTGACAATCTCGCCGGCGCCAGTGAGCAGCTCGAGCTCCAGGACCGACTCGTGCGGTAGGCCGTTGCGAAATGATGCCGCCTCGATGCCCAACCCGCTGACCGCGCCACCGAGGGTGATCGTCTTGAGCTGCGGAACGACCAGCGGGGTCAGCCCATGCGGCAACGTCGCGGCGACCAGGTTTTCGTAAGTACACATGCCTGCGACGTGGGCGGTACGGCTGGTCGGGTCCACCTCCAGCACCCCGGTCAGGCCCGAGACATCCAGGCCTGGGCCGGCCGCGGCGCGGGACCGGAACAGGTTCGACGTCGGCTTAGCCAGCCGCACCGGCGACCCCGCTGGGATCGCTCGGTAACTGGCTTGCAGCCGCTGGACAGCATCGCGATGGCTGCGCCGCACCCCAGTGAGCTGCACACCCTTTACGCTACGGCCAAACCTGGCCCGACCGCACCGGTTTCTGGCGATCTGGACATGGCTACCCTGTGATCCTCAAGCGGACCCTCAAGCGGGCCCGGATTCGACGAGAGGAGCCGCGGTGCAACCCGGCGGAGCGCCTGACATGCAGATGATCCTGCAGCAGGCCCAGAAGATGCAACAAGAGTTGATGAGCGCACAGGCCGAACTCGCTGAGGCGGAGGTCACCGGCCAGGCCGGTGGTGACCTGGTCACAGTCACGTTGGCCGGCTCCGGGGAGGTTCTCAGCGTGACGATCGACCCCAAGGTGGTCGATCCTGACGATGTGGAAACTCTGCAGGATCTCGTCATGGGCGCGTTTGCCGATGCGCACCAGGCCTTGCAGGAGCTGACCCAGCAGAAGATGGGTCCGCTGGCCACCGCGCTCGGTGGGCCCGGCGGAGGTCTCAGCCTGCCCGGCATGTGACCGGCCCGCGCGATGCCCGGCATGTGACGGTGTGGCTGCCTGCCATGATGGCAGCGTGTACGAGGGAGTCGTCCAGGACCTGATCGATGAGTTGGGGCGGCTGCCCGGCGTCGGGCCGAAGAGCGCGCAGCGGATGGCCTTCTACCTGCTGGCGGCTGATCCGGCTGACGTGACCCGGTTGCAGGAGGCGTTGCAGCGGGTCAAGGACGGCGTGGTGTTCTGTGCCGTCTGCGGCACGGTCGCTGAGAAACAGACCTGCCGAATCTGCGCTGATCCGCGCCGCGATGTACGGGTGATCTGTGTGGTCGAGGAGCCCAAGGACGTGGTCGCGGTGGAGCGCACTCGTGAGTTCACCGGCCGTTACCACGTGCTGGGCGGGGCGCTGGATCCGCTGTCCGGCGTCGGCCCCGACCAGCTTCGGATCCGCGAACTTTTGACCCGGATCGGGGTAGACGATGTCACTGAAGTGATCATCGCGACGGATCCGAACACCGAAGGCGAGGCCACCGCCACCTATCTGGCGCGGATGTTGCGGGAGTTTCCGGGGCTGTCGGTGACCAGGCTCGCCTCTGGCCTACCGATGGGCGGGGACTTGGAGTTCGCTGACGAGCTCACCCTCGGCCGCGCACTGTCTGGCCGCCGCGCCGTCTGATCCGGTAACACGGCACAGTGGCGAACTCGTCGCAGGGATGCTTGTGGATTGTCTCCCCAGCATCCACAAGCACCCCTGCGGCCCCCAAACGCCCCCCGCTACGTCAGTCCTCGTCCGGTGGGTCCGCCACCAGGGTCGGCACGAAATACCAGTCCCGTTCGGACAGTGGACTCGCGCAGCGCGGGCACTGTCCCCGCTGCCGGCGGGCAGTGCGAACCGCTGACCATTCATCATTGAGTCTGCGCCGCTCCTCGGCCTGCCGGCGAAGCTTGGGCCGCAACGCCTGGGTGGTCCAGGTCGCTCCGAGCAGCAGCCCGAAACAGACCAGCAGGACCGCGCTCAGCGCTCCCCAGCTGAAGAGTTCGTGAGTCACCGGGCTCTGCGGTAGACCCCGCCACGACGTGTCGCTCCCTGGCCCCGGCCCGCGGGCCGAGCCCTGGGGAGGCGTGTCGCGCTCCGACGAGATGTCGACATGATCGCGGTCCCCTTTCCCCATCGGTAGTGCGGGTTCGACGCTGTGCGCCGGGGGTGCCGGGGCCTCAGCGCCTGGCGCCATTGCGCGCCATAGTCTGAGCGTGCAGCACGCAAACACTTCATGCAATTGCATGAGGAGATCTATTGATGGGATTCACTGGACAGGAGTAGCGTGTCGTTTTTCCAGTCCGCTGGGCGGTAGGACATCCTGCTCAAGTCGGACACGAAGCGGGCGGAGGCGTGCGATGTCCCCAGCACGTGGGCCGGTAGTTCCGCGGCGCAGGCTTGGCGCCGAGCTTCGTACGCTGCGCGAGCGGGCTGGCCTCACCATCGAAGACGTAGCCAATGGGCTCGAGTGCTCGGTCTCCAAGGTCAGCAGGCTGGAGACCGGCCAGGGCATCCCCTATCGCCGCGACGTCCGCGATCTGCTCGATCGCTACGGACTCACTGACCAGGCTCAGCGAGAGCGGTTGATGCGCTGGGTCCGGGACGG
>DASUII010000411.1:0-4199 GCA_036279835.1 Pseudonocardiaceae bacterium | reverse complement strand
GACCATCGCCAACATCGACGCATTCGAGCTTGGTGCGCGCAGCGTCAACCCGCAGGCGCAGACCTACCTGGTCAACACGTCCAACTGGTGTGACCCGCTGAAACAGAAGGAAGCCGCCGCCGCGCTGCTGTCCGAGGGAGTCGATGTGCTCAGCCAACACCAGGACTGCCAGACCACGGTGATCCAGACCGCCAAGGCGGCGGGCAAGTACGTGGTGGGCTACCACTACGACGCGAAGTCGCTTGATCCCAGCGGGTGGCTCACCGGATCGGCCTGGAACTGGACACCGGTTTACGAGGCGATCACCAAGGTTGCCTTGAGCGGTAACTTCACCGGAAGCAAGTACAACGCCAACTGGGTCGGCTCGTTCGCCGACCACGACAATCCGTTGACGCTGGCGTCCTTCGGATCCTCCGTGCCGCCGGACCTACAGTCGAAGATCACCGCGGCGCAGACCGCGCTGAAGAATCCGGGCGCCTCGGTCTTCACTGGACCGATCACCTGCCAGGACGGCAGCACCCTCGTGGCGGCCGGCCAGACGATGACCTACGACCAGATCAACAACATCAGCTGCCTGGTGAAGGGTGTCGTGGGCACCCTGCCCAAGTCGTGACACCAACCGGCAATGTCGCGCAGCGGGCGCTGATGGCCCTTGCTGCGGCCCGCGAAGTCACCCAGCCGGTGTTCACCGCAGTGTTCGACGAGCAGTGGGTGCATTCGGCACTTCAGGCCGCCTCCGTGCGCGACAACAACGACGCACCGCTGCCCGGGATGGCATTCGCGGTCAAGGACAACATCGACGTCGAGGGCGTCCCGACCACCGGTGCCTGTCCTGCAATCACCGCGCCGGCGCTGCGGTCAGCGGCGGCGGTGCAGCGGCTAATGTCGGCCGGCGCGATCCCGATCGCTAAGACGAACATGGATCAGTTCGCCACCGGCCTGGTCGGCACCCGATCGCCATACGGCGCCTGCCACAGTGTGGTGTCGGCGGCACACGTCAGCGGTGGCAGCAGTTCGGGCAGCGCGCTCGCGGTGGCACTCGGCGTCGTCGATCTCGCGCTGGGCACCGACACCGCGGGCAGTGGCCGGGTGCCGGCCGCGTTCAACGGGCTGGTCGGCATGAAACCTTCCCGGGGACTGATCTCCAATCGGGGCCTGATGCCCGCCAGCCCGTCCCTGGACTGCATCACCACCTTCAGTCGGACGGTCGCGTTGGCCCGGGTGGCCTTCGAGACGTTGATCGCCCCCGATCCGGACGACCCGTACTCCCGGCCGATGCCGACCACTGCGCCAGCCGGGGTCGCGGAGCGGATGCGGGTGATCGGCGTGCCGTCAGCCCGGCTTGATCTCGACGATCCGCATCGGCAGGCCTGGCGCGACGCAGTGACCCACGCGGCCAGCGTCGCCCGGGTAGTGCAGGTAGACGTCGAGCCGTTGCTGGCCGCCGCCCGACTGCTCTACACCGAGCCGATGGTCGGCGAGCGGCTGGCTGCGTTCGGGGAGCTCCTCGAACCCGACGGACCGCATCTCGACCCGACCGTGCGACAGATCGTGCTGGCCGCGCGATCGGCCACGGCGATGGACGTCTACCGGGCACAGCACCTGCTCGCCGCGCTCACCGCGCAAACGCGCGCCCTGTTCATCGGCATTGACGCGATCCTGCTGCCGGCCACCCCAGGGCACCCGACACTCGCGGAGGCCGCCGTCGACCCGACCGGGGTGAATTCGCGGCTGGGTACCTACACCAACATGGTCAATCTGCTCGACCTCTGTGCAGTGGCGGTGCCGGCCGGTAGCCGCCCGGACGGACTCCCCTTCGGCGTGCAGCTGATCGCCCCGGCCTTCGCCGATCGCCCGCTGCTCCAGCTGGCCTCGCGCTGGTGCGGCGAACCCGTACCCGATCCGACGCTCGGCGGCCACCGCGAGCTGCTCGCCGTGGCCGGCGCGCACCTCACCGGCCAACCATTCAACGCCGCACTGGTCGAACTCGGTGGACGGCTGCACTGCCGAGCGCGGACCGCTGCTGGATACCGGATGTACGCGGTGCCCGGTCCGATTCCGCGGCCGGCCCTGGTCCGGACCGGCGACGGCCCGGCCGACGGGATCGAACTGGAGATCTGGCACCTGCCACATCAAGGTCTGGGACTGTTACTGCCTACCGTCGCGCCGCCGTTAAGCCTGGGTCAGATCGAACTGGACGATGGCGAGCGGGTCACCGGCTTCGTCGGCGACTCGCTGCGTACCGAGTCCGCCGAGGACATCACTTCTTACGGGGGGTGGCGGGCCTACCTGGGGCGCTCCCGCTCGCTCGAGCGAGGCGAACCGCACGAGGTATCAACTCAGCAAGGCTAGACCTACTGAATTATTAGGGCTCACTCCCGTGGTCTTCGACGCCTTCGGGCACGGGACCGGATCGCCGGGTTTGGGACGCGCGCCCGATGCCCGCCTATCGCGGGGAACGTAATGAGACGCCTGAGTCCCAGAGAATACTGATCGGCAGCGCGAGCAGGCGCTTCCCCAGCGACAGCGCGGTAGGGCCGGTATTGAGCACCACACCCGATACGAACCGGTCACCCAACCGATCGCGGAGCTTGGAGAGATGCTGCACATCCCGGCGCCCGATGTCGGCGCCCGCCTTGACCTCAATGCCGGCAACCCGGCCGTCCGGGGCCTCGACGATGATGTCCACCTCGGCTAGCTGACGATCCCGGTAGTGCAGTATCCGGGCCCGGGTGCGCGACCATCCCAGCTGTCGGATCAGTTCGGCCACCACGAAGCCTTCGAGCACGGCCCCATCCGCTCCTTGTGCGATCTCCGGCCGGGCAAGGGTGTCGACATCCATTCCGCGCAGTGCGACCGCCACTCCCGGATCAGTCAGGACGATCTTCGGTGCGCGGACCTCGCGCTGTGCGAGGTTCGGGGACCACGCCGGGATCCTGCGCACGAGAAATACCGCTTCCAGCACGTCGAGGTAGCGGTAGACGCTGCGTTCGGGCAGGCGGGCATCCCGGGCGAGATCCGCGACGTTGAGCACTGTGGCCTGCCGAGCAGCGACGAGTCGCAGTAGGCGGGGAAGCTCGCCGGTGCGTGGCGACGTGGTGATACCCGGCGCTTCACGTTCCACGACAGTTTCGACATACGACTCGAACCAACCGATGCGCCGGGTGCGGGCACGAAGCACCACCTCCGGGTATCCGCCGGTGGCCGCCAGTTCCAGGTAGTCCCGCTTGGTCAACGAACTTGCAGTTACCGTCCCGAGCGCGTCATCGAGCAGGAGATCTAGGAAACCCTCCCGGCGTCCGCTGAGCTCACCCTGGGTGAACGGCCACAGCTCACAGCGTTCGATCCGACCGGCGAGCGTCTCGGATACCCCACGGTTGGCGCTGAGCTGGGAGGAGCCAGTGATGATGAACCGGCCAGGCCGGGGATCAAGGTCGACCACAGACTTGATCGCGAGCAGCAGATCGGGTACCCGTTGGATTTCGTCAACGGCAAGTAGCCCAGGTCGGTCGGCAACGAAGCCGTGGGGGTCTGCTTCCGCCGCGAGCTGAATGCGGCGGTCGTCGAGCGACACATAGATGGCGTCGGGACGAGCCGCCACCAACGAGCGGACCAATGTCGACTTGCCAGCCTGCCGCGGACCGATGATGCCGATGACGCGGGTATCGGCGAGTGCGTCTTCGATCGGGCCGCAGAGATGTCTCCGCACCTGGTACGGGAGTAGCTCGCCGGTATTCATGGCGGATAGGGTACCCTGAAGTTGGCGGAGATGGCTGATAAGTTCTGGCGGAAACGGAGGAACATTCTAAGGGTGCCGGCGTAGACCGATCCGCCGGGAGCGGCGATCTCCGGAGACTTGGCCGTTGGTCTCGGCGCCGCGGCGGCGGCGTACTGCGGCGCCGGCCCGGGCGGCGGCACCGGCCACTCGTCGGCGCAGCGGCGGGCGCAACCCGAGGCGGCGCATGCTGCGGGCGGTGCGGCGGATCGCCCGGCGCTCGCGGGGCGCGACCTCCCAGGCCGAGGGATGCTGCGCGAGCCACCGGTAGCGGTAGCTCGCATAGGGCACATGAACCAGGTACAGCACCATGGCCACGCCCAGCGACACGAGCGGGAACGTGATCACCGCGGCGGCCAGCCCGGCGATCAGCGCCAGCAGCGGCGCCACTGCCGGGGCCGGCACCCGGATCGTCTTCATCGAC
>DASUII010000410.1:0-14105 GCA_036279835.1 Pseudonocardiaceae bacterium | reverse complement strand
CCGGCTGATCACCGACGATGGCCCGACGGTGGCCTCCACCGTCACGTACCTGATCCCGGCGGTCGCCGTCCTGTTCGGCATTGCCGTACTGGGCGAGTCGCTGAGCCTGCGGGCGCTCGTCGGCATGGCGGTGGTGCTCGTCGGCGTCGGCCTCGTTCGGCTCAGCACAGGCCGGCCGCCTGACTCCACCGCCGCGCTGCCAACAGCGCGAGCGGCCGCCCGTGGCGATGGGCCCGGCCCCGAAAGTCGGAGCGGTCGGTGAGACATTGGCACGGCACCGTCATGTTCGGTGGGCGGCGGCGTTATACGGGAATCGTGCCCGTTCGGACCGATATTTCGCTCAATCAGCGTGGCGATCCGGTGAATTCTGCTGGCGATCTCGTTGACCTTGGTTTTCATCAGCGGCTTCGCCGTGCGGCGCGTGACGGTGGGCGCAACGCCGAGTATCTGCCGCCGACCCTTCCCGGTTATCTGCCGCACCACTACCGTGGGGTCGCAGCCAATCCGGGAGGTCACGATGGCAGTTGATGAGACACCAGCGCTGCCCGCTTCACAAACGCAGCAGCCACCAGCGGTCGCGATGCTTCAGCTGACCATGGGGGCCCTGGTATCCCAGGCAGTCAGCGTGATCGCCAGGCTCGGTGTCGCCGACGTGCTGGCTGCCGGGCCGCAACCGGTTGAAGAGATAGCCGAGCGGGTGGGCGCGCATTGCTCCGCGTTATATCGAGTGCTGCGAGCGCTCGGTGACGTCGGTGTCGTTGCCGAGCTGGAGAATCGGCAGTTCGCTCTGACGCCGCTTGGTGAGCTGCTACGCAGTGACGTCCCCGGCTCATTGCGGGGTTGGGCGACCATGGTCGGGATGCCGTTTCACCGTTACCCATGGACCGGCCTGTACGAGACCGTCCAGACCGGCGAATCAGCGTTCGACCGGGTCCACGGCACTAAGGTTTTCGACTACTTGACGGAGCATCCCGAGGATGCCGCAGTTTTTGACGCGGCCATGACTTCCATCTCCACAAATGAAAGTGTCAGCATCGCGGAGGCGTACGATTTCAGCCGTTTCAACACCATAGTGGATGTCGGTGGCGGACGAGGCGGTCTGCTTGCCGCGGTCCTGTCCGCCAACCCGCACCTTCAAGGCGTGCTGTTCGACATACCGACAGTCGTCGCAGGTGCCGATGAGGAACTATCGGGCGCCGACGTCGTCGACCGCTGCAAGGTCGTGAGTGGAGACTTCTTCGATTCGGTACCTGACGGCGCCGATGCCTACCTGCTGAGCTCCATCATCGATGACTGGGACGACGACCAAGCGGTGCAAATCCTGCGCACCTGTCGAGCGGCGATGTCCGACACCGCGTACATGCTGCTTGCTGAGGTCGTGCTACCGGATGGCGCAGCGCCATCAATAATGGGGAAACTCGCGGATTTGGAGATGCTGGTTATGACCGCCGGCGGTCGTCGGCGCACCGAGGCGGAGCACCGCGGGTTGCTTGGCCAGGCCGGCCTTCGCCTGACCCGCACCATCCCGAGCGCAGGCATGGTCAGCCTCGTAGAAGCCGTCCCCGACTCGCCGAGTTGACCCCACGATTCGGCTCCGAATGGGGCTCGGCAACGGTGCCGGAACCGCGATTCGGCTCCGAATGGCGATCATCGGAGGGCGCCAAGCAAGGCTGCTACGTCGGGTGGGGGGGCGTTGACCGGCCACCAGGCTAGGTCTAAGGACTCTGAGCTACGCACGGGGGTGGCGCCCGCCGGGGCGCGCAGCAGGAACTGGACGTCGAAATGCCGGGTGGGCAGACCCAACGAGCAGGTGATCGGGTGAACGTCCAGATGCAGTGGCTGCGGATCGATCTCCAGATCACTGATGCCGGATTCCTCGGTCGCCTCCCGTAACGCCGCCGACGCGAGTCCGGCGTCCCCCTCCTCACAGTGCCCACCGAGCTGAACCCAGCGCCCGACCCGAGGATGCAGGGTTAGCAGCACCTGTGTCCGGTCGTGCGAGAGGACCACTGCGGACGCCGTCAGGTGGCCGGGAACGCAGGACCGGGCGCAGGCGTCCGGGCGCCCGGCCAGAAATCCGAGGAAGGCTTGGAGCAGGGCCCGCTGGCCGGGGTCGCCGGGTTGCCAACGCGACAGCGTCTGCGTGGCATCAGCGTGCACAGCGGCATTCGGTGGTGGGGCATTCGGTGCTGGGGCATTCGGAGCGTTGACATCCGGGCCGTTGACATTCGGACCGCTGAGATTCGGGGTCGTGATCATCGCGGTGGATTATCGCAGCACCAATCCATCATCCGGATCACCCGGTGGGCGCGGTTGCAGCGGTTGCGTTGGGTGACCGACGGCGACCGCGCCGAGCGGCCGCCAGTCCGGTGGCAGCGCGAGCTCGGCGCGAACCAGGTCCGGACAGAACAGCGTCGAGCCGACCCAGCAGGAGCCCAGCCCCTCAGCAGCCAGCGCCACCAACAGGCCCTGTACGGCGGCACCTGCGGCGACGGTGAACATCGCCTCCTCGGCGGCTTGCCGGCGCGCGTCGGGGTAGGCGTGCGCGCCGTCGGGCACCGCGACCGGCACCAGCACCTCCGGTGCGTCGAACAGCAAGTCGCCGCGCCGTACTCGACGCTCGATGCGGTCCTCGGGCAGCCTGTCGCAGCGCAGATCGGCCCGCCACGCCTGGCGCATCGCGTCAAGCAACCGGCGACGGACCTGCCGGTCGGCCAGCCACACGAATCGCACCGGCCGGGTGTGGTGCGGTGCCGGCGCGCGCAGCGCGATCCCGACGGCGCGGCGCAGCGCCTCCGGATCGACCCGGTCGCCACGAAACGAGCGCACCGAACGGCGCAACAGCACCGCCTCCGCCCGGCCGGCAGCTCGTCCTCGGTCCAGCGCCTCGTCGGTGCCCAGCCAGAACAGGTCGTCGGTCAGCGGGCGGATCAGGTCCGCCGCGGTGCCGGCGTCGTCGTCACACGCCAGCCCGCGCAGCACTGCCACCGGCACTTCAGCCAGCTTGCCCTTGACGAGGTCAGCGGCGGCGGCCACCTCGTCGGCGATGGCTATCTCGGTGACCGTCAGCTCGTTGCCGTGCCGGTCGACGGTGCCCAGGTAGCGGTGCAGCACTCGCAACCCGGCGGCCCCGATCGCGGTGTCGGTCTGCCCGACTCGCCAGGCCCGGCCCATCGTATCGGTGATCACCACAGCGACGTCGACGCCCAGCTGCGCAGCCAGCCCGTGACGTAGCCGCGCGGCGCTGGCATCTGGGTCGACCGGCAGCAGCGCGACCTCATCGGGCGCCACATTCGACGAGTCCACTCCCGACGCGGCCTGCACCACGCCCAGCGAGTTCTCGGTGATCAGCGTGCGGCCACGGCGAGCGATCACCCGTCGCGCCTCGGTGGCGACCAGCGACCGGCGTGCCGCGTCCCGCTCCGACGGATCAGGCGGCACCGTGACCAGTCGTCCCTCGACCTTCGAGACAACCTTGCTGGTGACAACGACGACGTCACCGTCAACGAGCCACGGCGCGGCGGTGACCAGCGCGCCGATCAGATCGTCGCCGGGTCGGAACTCGGGCAGTCCACGAACCGGCAGGATGCGGATCTCACCCGGGGCGGCGTGATCGATCACTGCGGCAGGGCGAGATCCAGGGCCGCGCGTGCCATCGCCGCGGTCGCCGCGACGTCGGTCATCAGCAGCGGGATCTCCCGGACCTCGATCCCGGATACCGTCGCCCGATCCCCGGTGTGCACCAGCCACCCGTCGAGGATCCCACCCGCACAGCGTGCTCCGTAGTGCGCAGCCACGGCACCCGCGTCACACGGCACACCGATGGCGGCTAGGCAGGCCTCGGCCATCCCGCGCACCGCGCGGCCACCGACGATCGGAGATAACCCGATCACCCGGGCGGAAGTGTTGCGCAACGCGGCCCGGATCTTCGGTACCGCCAGCACACTCCCGATCGATACCACCGGATTCGACGGCGCGAGCAGCACGGCGTCCGCCTCGGCGATCGCGTCGAGCACCCCGGCGGCCGGCTCGGCGGTATCCGCGCCGACCGGCACGAACTCGATGGCCGGCAGTTGCGCGCGGTGCCGGATCCACCACTCCTGAAAGTGCATCGAGCGGCGGCCCTGCTCGTCGTCGACGACGACGTGGATCTCGCAGCGATCATCGGTGGCCGGCAGCAGCCGCACCCCGGGGCGCCACCGATCGCACAGCGCCGCGGTCACCGCGGACAGCGGATAGCCGACTTGGAGCATCCGGGTGCGGACCAGGTGGGTGGCCAGGTCCAGATCCCCCAGCCCGAACCAGTCCGGATCAGCCCCATAGCGCGCCAGCTCCGCTTTGACCACCCACGTCTCACCAGTACGCCCCCAGCCGCGTTCGGCATCGATGCCGCCGCCGAGGGTGTACATGCAGGTATCCAGATCCGGGCAGATCCGCACTCCGTGCAGCCAGATGTCGTCGCCGGTGTTGACGACCGCGGTGATGTCATGCGCGGCGGTGTCGGGCCCACCAAGACCGAGCGCGGCCTTGAGCCCGAGTAGGAACCGCGCGCCACCGACGCCACCGACCAGCACCACGACTTTCACGGCAGTGATCAGGTTTTTTTGTCGTTGGCCGAAGGCTGGTGGTCGAACGTGGTCTGCACCTGCTGGGAGGGGGTGAAGCGCTCTGACTCCACGTAAGAACGGTAGGACGCCCGGTCGGCGCGAGTGAGCGCGACATCTTCAATGAAGGGAGTGAGCAAATTGCGGGGCCATAGCTGGCGCGCTCGCACCGCGTTGATCTCCGCGCAGAACACCACAATGACCGCCTGGAGGTAAAGCCACGCCAACAACCCGAGAACCAGCCCGAAGACGCCATAGATCTGTGAGGCGCCGTTGAGTTCATAGCTGACGAACAACGCACCTACGATCTGCAGCACCTCAACCGCTACCCCGGCGCCGACTGCACCGGGCATCAAGTCCTTCAGCGGAATGTCCCGCGCGGTCAAGACCCGGAACCCGATAAGAAATGCACCCACGTTGACGATCATCGCGACCGCGATCGCCGCGATACGGATGCCGGGGCCGGAGCCGTAGCCGTAGGCGACGGCCACCGGGCCGACCGCGGCCAGCGCGGTGGTGATCAGAACGACTGCCCCGATCAGGACGAACAACACCAGGCCACGTAGTCGGGATAGTACTGGGTCGGGGCGAGCGAACCGCGGCACGGCCCAGACCCGATTCAACGCTGTCTGGATGGCCACCGAGACACCCAGGCCGCCATAGACCGCGCCGAGGATGCCCAGGAGCACGCCCAGGCTGCTGCCGTGGATCGAGCTGACGTTCTGCTGTAGTTGCGGCCCGACGATCGGGAATTGCTGCAGCGCCGAGCCGAGCACCTCCTGCTGCCAGGCGGGGTGGCTCTGCAACGTGTAGCCCAGCACACTGATCAGCAAGAGCAGCCCGGGAAACAGCGAGACGAAACCGTAGTAGGTGATCAGGACGGCGAGGTAGCCACCCTGATCGTCGACGAACTTGTAGACCACCGCCAACGGGAAGCCCAACCAGGTATGACGCCGCTGGAAGCCGTCCAGCCGAGCTGTTATACCCATCCCGCGTCCTCGCCGTCCCCGGATAATGCACTCGAGACACTGACGTTATCCCGGCATTTATCAGCCGTCGAGTTGACTGGCCGGCCGGTGACTGGTCAGCGCCAGAAACTGGTCAGCGCCAGAAGAGGAACTCCTGGAGGCCGGCCACCGCTGTCAACGGATCACCACCGAGGGCGGCGAAGACCGCGAAGCTGGCGCCGAACAGAGCATTTCCCACTGTCGGTACGCCGATGATCAAAACGAACAGTAGCAAGGGCGCATACCAGCCGAGGCTGCCGGCGAACCTGCGAGCCCGGGCGGGCAGATAGGGCTCTACAACGCCGAACCCGTCGAGCCCCGGCACCGGCAGGATATTGAGCACGAACGCCAGGATCTGTACCAGAGCGAGATAGGACAGGCCGGCCGCGAGCCCGTCCGGCAGGCCAGTGCTGGCGAGCACAACGGTGATTGCGGCACCGAGGGCGAGATTTGTCAGCGGACCGGCCAGTGACACCGCCGAGGTGACCGTTCGCGAACGCAGTGCAGCGCGGTTGATCCACACCGCGCCGCCCGGGAGCGGGATGCCGCCCAGCGCCAACAGCGCAAGTGGCATCAGCAGCGACATCACCGGGTCGGTGTAGCGCCGGATGTCCAGGGTGAGGTATCCCTTGGCGCGCACCGAACGGTCCCCGCCACGGTAGGCCGTCAGGGCATGCCCGAACTCATGCAGGCACAGCGCCACCGCCCACCCGCCGAGTACCAGCGCCACGATGCCGGCGGTGCGGGCGGTGCCGCCGGTCAACGCCGCGAGTGCGCCACCGGCGACGGTCGTCGCGAGCAGCAGCAGGAACAGTGGGCTGGGAGCCAGACCGGTGGCGGGCACAGTCCTACTCTTACCCCCTGACTCTTACCGCCTGGGCGCCCGGCCCGTCGACCGGGGAAGCGACCAGTGCGGCCCGATGACTACGCGGCGTGTCAACTGCGACACGCCTTGTAGGGCTGTGGGTCAGCCCCGAGAACTTGCATCCCCGATCACAGGGGTGTAATCACAAGGTTGTTATTCTCCCGGCTGGTAGCCCGGGAAGGCGCGAAACCGGGGAGGAACTCTATGGCGAGAAGGGCGGACCGCCATGGATGAGAGGGACATCAGCTGGCCAGCGGAGGGCAGGATCGAGCTTCAAGGAGACTGGGGGCCATTCGACGGGCACGACCAACAGGAGCAGGACTGGCAGGAGCGCGCGCTGTGCGCTCAGACAGATCCAGAGGCGTTCTTTCCCGAGAAGGGTGGATCCACCCGGGAAGCGAAGCTGATTTGTTCGGGCTGCGAGGTCCGCGCCGAGTGCCTGGAGTACGCGTTGGCCTTCGATGAGCGGTTCGGTATCTGGGGCGGGCTGTCAGAGCGCGAGCGTCGCAGGCTCAAACGCGGCGCGGGCTGATCCTGGCCGCTGCCCGGGATCCGCGCCGGTCGCGCGGGGGCGTTACCGTGTGCCCCCACCAACGGGGATGGACAGGGAGGAGTCGGCGTGTCGCGCAATGCTGGAGTACCTGCCGGTAGGGGCAATGCCCGTCGTGCCGGCGGTTCGCCCAGCGCCAGCAACGTCGCGACGCCGGTAGCTCCCAGCGCGCCTGAAGACAACGGTGTGGCGGAAACCGGCCCAGAGCAAACCGGCCCAGAGCAAACCGGCGCGGAGCAAACCGGTACGCGAACCCGGCCGCGGCCCTCGCCGCTGCCCAAGAATCCTGACTCGAAGTCTCCGCTGAGCGCTGGCGACTTGAGCGTGCTCACGTTGGACGACGTCGGCATCGGCACGCGCATCCGGGAGTTCCTGCTTTCCCCGCCCGCGTTGCTGGTTGCGGCGATGACGGTGCTCGCGGTACTGCTCAATCGCCACCGGCTGGCGCTGGACTTGTCTGGTGGCCGGTTGTTGCCGGTGGAGAGTCTGGGCCAGACCTGGTCGTCCTACCTCGCGTCGTGGCACCCGGTCGGCGGGGGGAGCGCGGCCCCCGCGCCAGCTGCCCTGGCGGTCCTCGGCATGCTCGGCTTGCCGGTGGGGTCGCCGGCTGCTGCAGTCTCATTGCTGCTGCTGGCGGCGCTGCCACTGGCGGCGCTGTCCGCCTATCGGGCCACCCGCGCCCTGCCGGTCAGTCGCGAGCGCAGAGCACTGGCCGCCGCTGCCTACGCGTTGCTCCCGCCAGCCATCGCTGGGCTGGCACAGGGCCGAATCGACGTCGTGGTGACCTACCTACTGCTGCCGCTCGTCCTGGCCGGTGTCGCGTCGGTGTTACGCGGTCAGACGGGCCGACGATCCGGTGGATGGCTGTCCACCGCGGCTGCCACCGCTCTCGGGATCGCGGTGATCGGCGCGTTCGCCCCCCTCGTGCACCTGCTGGTATTGACCGTCGTGCTCATCGGCTTCGTGGTGATCCCGGCGCCCCGGGTGACGACGCTGCGCCGCGCGGTCGGGCTGTTCGCCGTGGTACTGCTGCCGCTGGGGTTGCTTCTGCCGTGGCCGGCGGTGGTGATTCAACGTCCTGAGGTGCTGTTGCAGGGGGTAGGCGCGGTCGTGCCCGAGCAGGTTCCGGGCTGGTTGCCGCTGCTCGCTTTGGATCCCGGTGGTGCTGGCGCCGCACCGTGGGTAGGCGCGGTGGTACTGGTAGCCGCAGTGCTCGCGCTCGCCGTTGCGCCCTCCCGGGCGATGCTGCCGGCGGTGGGGATCGTGGCGCTGGGCGCGATCGCGGTGGCGCTGTTGATCCGGTTGCCGATGCGGCCGCTGGTCGGTGGTGATCCTCGGCCTGGTTTCACCGGAGGTGCGCTGCTGTTCGCCGGCTGCGGGTTGCTCTGGATGGTGCTGCTGGCCGGCCGCACCGCGGAGCCGACTCGGCAGTGGCTCGGTGAGCAGTGGCCTACGAGATTGTCGGCGATGCCGTGGGTAGGGTTGGCGGCGCTGTCAGCGGCAGCTGTTGCGGTGGGTACCGGCGGTCCGCTTACCAGCGGTCCGCCCGCTGGTCTGCCGGTGTTGGCGCCATCACTGGCCGCTGAGCTGGACCGGTCGGATACCTCAGTTCTCGTGATAGGTGCCCCGGGGGAACCGGTACGACTGACCAGATCGCGGACCGCACGCTTCGGCGACGATGACATTGCCCCGCTGCGTGCCACCGGTGCCCGGCTGGAGCGGGCGGCCGCGGCACTGCGCGCCGGGCAGCCGGGCGAGACGTCCGCCGCGATGGCAGATGTGGCTGCCGCTGGGGTGCAATTCGTGGTTCTTCCCACCTCTGCGCAGGGTGTCCGCGCCCTCGCGGCAGCTGGACCCCTGGCCCGCTCGGCGCCCCGGACCGCGGACGGCAGACCGGTTCTGCGAGTGGTGCGACCAGTGTCGGGCGCGGAGCTGTTGGGTCCCGCACTGGCGGAGCAGGCGCGCAGTGGTGCCGCTCCACCCATCGAACCGGGGGTCAGTGGGGTGCTCGCACCGGCCCAGCCGCCGCGGCTGGCAGTTCGGGTAGCGCCCGGGGCGGACGGCCGGTTGCTCGTGGTCGCGGCCAACGACGAGCCGGGCTGGGAGGCCAGCGTGGATGGCCACCCGGTGCCGGTGGTACGCGGGTGGGGCCACCAGGTCGCGGTCCCGGTGCGGGGTAACTCTGCCGAAGTGCGGGTAATCCGCTCCGACATTCCCAGGACGGCGCTCTTGCTGATCGAGGGTGCACTGCTGCTGCTCGTCGCGGGCACTGCGCTGCCGTCTCGGCGCCACTCGAAGAGGTAGCAGGTCAGTCCAGTTCTGGCGAGCCGTCGATGGTGTCTGGATCGAGCCCCAGATAGTTCGCCACCTGCTCGATGAGCACTTCATGAACGAGATCCGACAGGTCGCCGCCGTCCTGCGCGCGAGTCTCCAGCGGTCGTCGATAGAGCACGATCCGGGCCCGAGTGGGTAAGCCGGCGCGGTCCACGCCAGCCTGTACCAGCCGGGCCAACGGGACGTTGCCGTCCTCCACGACGTCGCTGCCCCAGCGGACCGTCGTCGGATCGCAGTCAGTGACCTCTGGCACCTCGTCAACGGCGACATCGAGCCGGTCGAGCTCGCTGTGCCAACGCTCGTCGATCGGTTCGAGCGCTTCCAGCACGATTGCGTCGAAGCGCTCCGCACGGCTGCGCGCCGCCGGCAGTGTGGCCGGGTACAGCAACCCTCGCACGCCGCGGCCGCGCCGGTCGCGGCGTCTGCGTAGCCGCGAGCGGGCTGACCGGGTCACCGCCATCTGCCGAGACTACGCCGCTGTTGCAGCTGGCCGGCGCGGTGTTCCGCGCGCCTGCGGCACCCGGCTGGACCTGCGCGCTATGGTCCGGGCCGTGCGCAGTGGGCGGCGATGCTTAAGGACCGGGTGCACAAACGCGGCAGTTGCCACGCTCACCTTCGTCTATGCCGACTCCACCGCGGTGGTGGGCCCACTAGCCACCTGCAGCGAGCCACATTCCTACGACTTGTGCGAGCGGCACGCGCTACGGCTGACCGCGCCGCGAGGCTGGGATGTCGTGCGGCACGACGGTGAGTTCGCCGAGCCGGAACCCTCAGTGGATGATCTCACCGCGCTGGCCGAAGCGGTACGTGAGGCTGGTCGAGCCGACCGACCGGTGGATCCGGTCAGCACCGCTGCCGCCACCGGCGGCGCCCGCCGCAGCCACCTCAGAGTGCTTCCAGACCCGGTAGACGACTGAGCCGCATTCCCATGCCGCGGTCAGCGGGCGCAGCGGGATGACCGATACTCGAATAACCCCGCCCAGCCTGCGCGATGCGAGCTAACGTCTCGGTGAAACCAGACCCGACGGGAGGAGAGCAGTGCCTGACCTGTCAGCGATCGTCAAGGCCTACGATATCCGGGGCATTGTCGGGGAGCAGCTGAACTCCGCGGTGGTGCATGACATTGGGGCGGCTTTCGCTGAGCTCATCGGTCGTTCGGCCGGTTCACCAGCAGTCGTCATCGGGTACGACATGCGGGATTCCTCACCCGGCCTGGCGGCAGCCTTCGCGCAGGGCGTGACGAGCCGCAGCATCGACGTCATCTCCATCGGGTTGGCCAGCACCGACATGCTCTACTTTGCCTCCGGGTGCCTCGACTTACCGGGCGCGATGTTCACCGCAAGCCACAATCCGGCCCGTTATAACGGCATTAAGCTCTGCCGAGCGGGAGCGGCGCCGGTTGGCCAGGACAGCGGCCTCGATGAGATCCGGATTGCGGTAGAGGGTGGCATGGAGCCAGGGCCGGGTGGCGGTGTGGTCACCGAGCGGGACATGCTCGCCGACTACGCGCAGTATCTGCGCTCCCTGGTGGACTTGTCCGCGATCCGCCCATTACGCGTCGTTGTGGACGCCGGCAACGGAATGGGTGGGTATACCGTTCCCGCGGTTGTCGAAGGACTCCCGCTGAGCGTCATCCCGCTGTATTTCGAGCTGGACGGCAATTTCCCGAATCATGAGGCCAACCCGTTGGATCCGGCGAACCTGGTGGATCTGCAGGCCGCTGTGCGCGAGCACGACGCCGACCTGGGCCTGGCCTTCGACGGCGATGCCGACCGGTGCTTCGTGATCGACGAGGGTGGCGAGCCGGTGAGTCCCAGCGCGATCGCCGCATTGGTCGCGACCCGGGAGTTGGCCACTGAGCCCGGTGCCACAGTGATCTACAACTTGATCACGTCGCAAGCCGTGCCGGAGATCGTGGCCGAACACGGTGGGCGGCCGGTGCGCACCCGGGTCGGGCACTCATTCATCAAGCAGCGGATGGCGGAAACCGGGGCGATTTTCGGCGGTGAGCATTCCGCGCACTACTATTTCCGCAGCTTCTGGGGCGCTGACTCTGGAATGCTCGCCGGGTTGCACGTGCTCGCCGCGCTCGGCCGGCAGCAGCGGCCGCTATCGGCGCTGATGGCCGAGTTCAGCCGTTACGCCGCATCCGGTGAAATCAACTCCACGGTCGATGACCAGCGGGCCAGGATGGCGCTCGTGCAGCAGCGCTTCGCGGCCCGAGACGGCATCCAGCTCGACGAGCTCGACGGACTCACCGTACGGTGCCCCAACGGTTCGTGGTTCAACCTGCGCCCGTCGAACACCGAACCGCTGCTGCGCCTGAACGTCGAAGCCCGGGACACCGCGGCGGTCGAGGTGTTGCGCGACGAGGTGTTGGCACTGGTGCGCGGCGACTGAGGAGGCGACGACGATGGCCGTGGACTTGGATGCTGCGCTGATGGAGATCTTGGCGTGCCCGTGCCCGGCGCACGCGCAGCTGCGCAGCGGTACCGCTGCTGATCCGGACGCGAATGCGTTGACCTGCACCGCGTGTGGACGCAGCTTCCCGGTGACCGATGGCATCCCGGTGATGCTGCTACACGAGGCGTTGCCCGGGACCGGACCGGAGGCCGGCAGCGGCGGTGGCGGCGGGTGATGGACTCCGACCGTAGCCGTAGTAACGGTGGTGACAGCCAGGGCGATGACGATGACTTACTCGACGACCCTGGACGCCTGGAGAGCATCGATACCGGCGGCTTGCTGCGCGCCGCGGCAACGGCGGGCGCCCAGGTACGTTCCACGGCGGCCGCGGCCGAGGAGGCGGGTCTGCGGAGGCTGACCGGGGAACGTCCGCGTGCTCTGGTGTTGCTGACCCGTCCGGGTGCGGCATCGGCTGCAGCACCGCTGCTGCTTGCTCTGCTGGGACCGTCGTGCCCGGTACCTGTGGTGACTACCCGGTCGGTGCCGATGTGGGTGGGCGCATTGGACATCGTCCTGGCCAACACCACCGATCCTGGCGATCGGGAGCTGGCCGAGGGCCTTGCCCGGGCGGTCCGTAGAGGAGCCCAGTTGGTGCTCACCGCGCCCGCGGACGGCCCGGTGGCGGCCGCAGTGGCAGGTCGAGCGGTGCTGGTGGTACCCAGAATCGAGGTGCCACCGGGGTTGGCGCTACCGCGGACGCTGACCGCCGGTCTGTTGCTGTTGGATGCGCTGGGGCTGCTCGCCACTGACGTCGAGGCATTGGCCGGCGAGCTGGACCGGGAAGCCGAGCGCGACCACGTCGCACACGAGTCGTTGGTCAACCCCGCCAAGTCCCTGGCGTTGCGGCTGACCGGGCGAACCCCATTGCTGTGGGGTACTGATCCGGTGGCCACGGCGGTGGCCGGGCATTGCGCCGCGGCGCTCGCCGCGCATGCGGGGGTGGTGGCGCACGCGGCGGGATTCCATGAGGCGGCAGCGCTGCCGGTGCTGCGCCGAGAGGCGGTCCGCGGCAGTGCGGAGACCGACGTGTTCAGTGATCCTTTCAGTGATTCTTTTAGGGATCCGCCCGAGGATGGGGCGTCGCACGGGGCACTGCCGGCGGTCCGGCCGGTGCTGCTCGGGGTGCTCACCGACGCCGGCATCGAGTCTGAGCGGGCCATGGCGTTGGACGCGTTGCCAGCCGCTGATGTGGTGACCGCCGACGAGGAGCTGATGGTGCGTCAGGGTGATCCGGGGGCCGCGGCGAGTGCTGCCGCGGTACTGGCCCTACGGTTCGACTTCGCCGCGCTGTACCTCGGGTTGAGTCGGGGTGCGTTGGGCAGGCCCGGTTGGCTCGGCTCGGCCGGCTCGGTCGTTGAATGAACGCAGGCGGTAAGGGAGGGGTTGTGGAGCTGTTGCGCAACGCGGTGCGGCCTTACGCCTGGGGTTCCCGGACGGCGATTCCCGAGCTACTCGGCGCCCCCGTCCCCGCCCCGCACCCGCAGGCGGAGCTATGGCTGGGCGCGCACCCGGCGGATCCGTCGGTGCTGATGCACGCAGATGGCGCCCAGACCTCCCTGCTGGAGGCATTGCGTGCCGACCCCTACCGGCACCTCGGCCCGCGCTGCGCCCAGCGTTGGGGCGGCCAGTTGCCGTTTCTGCTCAAGGTGCTCGCCGCCGAGGAGCCGCTGAGCCTGCAGGCTCATCCGTCCGCTCAGCAGGCTGCTGAGGGCTTCGCCCGCGAGGAGGTCCGGGGAATTCCGCGGGACGCGCCGGAACGCAACTACGTCGACCCCAGCCACAAACCCGAGCTGATCTGCGCACTCACCGAACTCCAGGCGCTGGCCGGGTTCCGGGATCCGGAGCGCACCGTCGAGTTTCTCGAAGCTCTGGACGTGCCGGAGTTGGCGCCCTACCGTGCGATGCTCGCGGCTGAGTCTAATGCCGACGGGTTGCGAACCCTGTTCACCACCTGGATCACGATGCCCGAGCCAGCGATGAAGGCCGTACTGCCCCCTACCCTGGATGCCTGCGTTGCGTTACTGCGCCGCAACGGCGTGTGCGAAGGCAACTTTCGAAGCGAGTGTCGGGTGATTCTCGAGCTGGCCGAGACCTATCCGGGCGACGTCGGGGTGCTCGCGGCCCTGCTACTCAACCACGTTGTGCTGGCGTCGGGAGAGGCGATGTACCTGCCCGCCGGCAACCTGCACACCTATCTGCGGGGCACCGGTGTGGAAATCAGTGCGAACTCGGACAACGTACTGCGCGGCGGTTTGACCTCCAAGCACATCGACGTCCCGGAA
>DASUII010000409.1:0-7833 GCA_036279835.1 Pseudonocardiaceae bacterium | reverse complement strand
TTGGTGGACAAACCGCCGCCGACCCAGAGATCGAAGCCCGCACCGCGCTCGGGATGCACCACCCCGACGAAGGAGATGTCGTTGACTTCATGGGCGACGTCCTGCAGACCGGAGATCGCGGTCTTGTACTTGCGGGGCAGGTTGGAGAACTCGGGACTGCCGATGTAGCGCCGGGTGATCTCGTCGATCGCCGGGGTACCGTCGATGATCTCGTCGGCGGAGATCCCGGCGACCGGGGAGCCCAGCACGACGCGGGGGCAGTCGCCGCAGGCTTCGGTGGTGGACAGCCCGACGGCTTCGAGCTGTTCCCAGATCGCGGGCACATCCTCGATCCGGATCCAGTGATACTGGATGTTCTCCCGGTCGGTGATGTCAGCGGTGTCGCGGGCGTAGAGCCGGGAGATCTCGCCGACCACCCGCAGCTGCTCGGTGCTCAGCGCGCCGCCGTCGATGCGCACCCGCATCATGAAATAGGAGTCGTCGAGTTCCTCGGGCTCCAGCGTGCCGGTCCGGCCACCGTCGATGCCGGGCCGGCGCTGAGTGTAAAGCCCCCACCAGCGGAACCGGCCACGCAGATCAGCCGGGTCGATCGAATCGAAGCCTCGCTGTGCGTAGATCGTCTCGATCCGGCGCCGAACATTGAGCCCATCATCGTCTTTCTTGGTGCGCTCATTGGGGTTGAGCGGCTCGAGATGACCTAGAGCCCATTGGCCCTCCCCACGGCGGACCTTCGTCGCTGGTGCCGGGCGTGTAGGTACAGACATCGGGTGCCTCCGTCGGGGAGCACCGGCGTGCGGGGGAGGCCGTTACCAGGTCATCGTGCGGCCCAGCTCCGGGCGCACCCGGGGCCGGCTGGGGCAGTCGGACGGTGCGTCAGCTGATCGGACGGCACAGCGCGCTGGAAACCCGGACATAATCGACATGGCGGCGAACCACCAGTGGGAGTCCGGGCGTGACCACTCCACCAGAGTGCCACCTGGGCGCCGTCGGTGACTACCTACGTTCGGATGTTGGGATACTGCTCACGTGGCTGCTGCCCTTCCCGTCGGTGCCCCCGCCCCGCCTGACGGGGCGTTACCTGCTGCGGCTGTGCGCGAATTGCGCCGGGCGCCGTTCGGCGTCTACATACATGTGCCGTTCTGCGCGACCCGCTGCGGGTATTGCGACTTCAACACCTACACCCCCGGAGAGCTGGCTACATCACACTCCACCTGGCTGGACGCAGTGCGCCGGGAGCTGGACCTCGCCGCCCAAGTGCTCGGGGAACCGGTGCCGGCTGACACGGTGTTCGTCGGCGGCGGGACGCCGTCGCTACTCGGTGCCGCGGGGCTGGCGGCGGTGCTCGACGCCGTCCGCGGATCGCTGGGACTAGCTCCAGGTGCCGAGGTGACCACCGAGGCCAACCCCGAATCCACCTCACCGGAGTTCTTCGCCGGGATCGCAGCGGCCGGCTACACCCGGGTCTCGCTCGGAATGCAGAGCGCCGCGCCGCACGTGCTGGCCGTGCTGGACCGGGTGCATACCCCCGGCCGGCCGGTGGCCGCGGCGGCGCAGGCCTGTGCCGCCGGGATCGGGCAGGTCAGCCTGGATCTGATCTACGGCACGCCGGGGGAGACCGGCGACGATCTGGCCGCATCCCTGGAGGCGGTGCTCAGCGCCGGGGTCGACCACGTATCGGCTTACGCCCTGGTCGTCGAGGCTGGTACGGCGCTGGCCCGCCGGGTGGCCCGCGGGGAGCTGCCCGCCCCGGACGACGACGTGCTCGCGGAGCGCTATGAGCAAATCGACACCGCGCTGTCCGCGGCAGGCCTGCACTGGTATGAGGTGTCCAACTGGGCGGCGGCTGCCGAGTCCCGCTGTCGGCACAACGTCGGCTACTGGGCCGAGGGGAACTGGTGGGGCGCCGGCCCAGGTGCGCACTCGCACGTCGGCGGGGTGCGGTGGTGGAACGTCAAACACCCAGCCCGCTATGCCGCCGCGTTGCAGGCCCGTTGTTCCCCCGCGGCCGGCCGGGAGATCCTGAGCCTCGAGGAGCAGCACACCGAGCGGGTGATGCTGGGACTGCGGATGGCCGAGGGGTTGCCTCTGCAAGCCCTCGACCCGCCGAGCCGGGCCGCTGCCGCTCGCGCGGTCTCCGACGGTCTGCTCATCGCCGTACCAGGCGATCGACTGGTACTCACCCGCCGCGGCCGCCTACTCGCCGACGCCGTGGTCCGCAATCTGCTCGTCAGCTGAGCCAACCCCAGCCGGGCTTGTTGCCTATTCGCCTTGCCGCTGGCTTTCAAGATCGTACGTGCCAGACCCTCGCCACCAGCGGATCTTCCCAGAAGTCACCCGGCCCAGCCTGGCACGGACTTGTCAAGAGCCGGCTGGCGCTGCTCAGCCGCGTAGGAGGTCCAGGTCGAGGATCCGGACTTGCAGGGCGGTGCGTTGCTGCAGGGCGCCGCGTAGGGCGCGGTGCAGGCCGTCCTCCAAGAACAGTTCGCCGCACCACCGGACCGCGTGCGGGAACAGATCGCCGAAGGGGGTGGGGTCCTCGGACAACAGCCGGTCCAGCTCCACCACGGTGGCGGTGGTGACCAGGTCTGCCAAGCGCACCTGCTGAGGTGGGAGTTGTGCCCAGTCCTTCATGGAGAACCCGTGCTCGGGATACGGGCGCCCATTCCGGACTTCTTTGAAGATCACAGCCGGTGCTCACCTCCGTTCCCCCCTCGGCGTGAGGGCCCAGGGTATCGGGCGTGTCGGCGGGTTCCGACGGCTGCGCCCGGGGCGCACTAGACTCGGGCCACAGGGCCTACCAGAGCCAGGACTTCGGTAACAGAACCAAGCGCCAGGGAGGTGACGTGAACGCGGACGACCGCCGGTTCGAGGTACTGCGTGCCATCGTCACCGACTACGTGGCCACCCATGAGCCGGTGGCGTCCCGATCGTTGGTCGAACGCCACCAATTCGGGGTATCCAGCGCGACCATTCGCAATGACATGGTGGCGCTGGAAGAGGACGGCTACATCACTCAACCGCACACCAGCGCCGGTCGGGTGCCCACCGACAAGGGTTACCGGTTGTTCGTCGATCGGCTCTCGGAGATCAAGCCGCTATCGGCGGCTGAGCGCCGTGCGGTGCAGACGTTCCTGCACGGTGCGGTTGACCTTGACGATGTGTTGCGCCGCAGCGTGCGGTTGCTTGCCCAGCTCACCCGGCAGGTGGCGGTGATCCAGTACCCCACGCTGAGCCGGTCCACGGTGCGCCACCTCGAGGTGCTCGCGGTGACCCCGGCCCGGTTGATGCTGGTCCTGATCACTGACGCGGGTCGGGTGGACCAGCGTCTTCTCGACCTGGGTGATGTCATCACCGAGGACCAGGTAGCGAAGCTGCGAACACTGCTCAACCAGGCGCTGGCCGGGCGCCGGCTGGCGGAGGCCTCCGCCGCCGTGGCCGACCTTCCCGAGCAGGCGCCGGTTGAGCTCCGCGACGCGATGACCCGGGCCTCGACGGTTCTCATCGAGACATTGGTCGAACATCCCGAGGAGCGGCTGCTGCTCGGGGGGACCGCCAATCTGACCCGCAACGCCACCGACTTCCCCGGCTCGTTACGCCAGGTACTCGAGGCGTTGGAAGAGCAGGTGATCGTGCTCAAGCTGCTAGCCGTCGCCCGTGACACGGGCACCATCACGGTGCGGATCGGTGAGGAGAACGAAGCCGAGGAGATGCGCAGCACCTCACTGGTCTCGATCGGCTATGCCTCACACGGCACGGTGGTCGGGGGGATGGGCGTGGTCGGACCGACCAGAATGGACTATCCGGGCACCATCGCCGCGGTGCGCGCGGTAGCACGATACGTGGGAGAGATCCTGACTACCCGGTGAGCAGAGTCGGGCTCATCGATATGCACGACGATTACCGCGGCGAGGGCTGCGGCAGGAGGACGCCAGCGTGGCCAGGGACTACTACGCAATCCTGGGTGTGCCCCGGGACGCCAACGCGGAACAGATCAAACGCGCCTACCGCAAGCTCGCGCGTGAGCTGCACCCCGACGTCAATCCCGACGCCGAGGCGCAGCAGCGTTTCCAGACCATCACCGCGGCCTACGAGGTGCTGACCGACCCGCAGAAACGCCAGATCGTCGACCTCGGCGGGGATCCGCTGGAATCCGGTGGTGGGCGCGGAGCCGGAGGTGATCCCTTCGGCGGGTTCGGTTTCGGCGACATCATGGATGCCTTCTTCGGCGCGACCGGCGGCGCCGGCCGGCGGGGGCCACGTAGCCGGGTACAAAGCGGTTCGGATGCGCTGATCCGACTGCAGCTGGTTCTCGAGGAATGTGCGACCGGGGCATCTCGCGAGCTCACCGTCGACACCGCCGTGCTGTGTAACGAATGCAACGGGTCGGGTTGCGCGCCCGGCGCCCGGCCGCAGACCTGCGACACCTGTGCCGGGGCCGGCGAAGTGCAGAACGTGCAGCGCTCATTCCTCGGCCAGGTGGTCACCTCGCGGCCGTGCCCGGTGTGCCGCGGCTTCGGCGAGGTCATCCCGGACCCCTGCCGCCAATGCGGTGGCGATGGCCGGGTCCGGACCCGCCGCACTGTCACAGCCAAGGTGCCTGCCGGGGTGGGCGACGGGATGCGCGTGAGGTTGGCCGGCCAAGGCGAGGTAGGTCCTGGCGGCGGTCCGGCGGGTGATCTGTACGTCGAGGTACAGGAGGTGCCGCACGAGACGTTCACCCGCGACGGCGCTGACCTGCATTGCACTGTGCGGGTCCCGATGACCGCCGCTGCACTGGGTACCACCGTCGCGCTGGAAACCCTCGATGGCACCGAAGAGGTGCGCGTGGAACCGGGTACCCAGTGTGCCACCGTGCTCACTCTGCGGGGGCGTGGGATGCCACGGCTGCGCAGCACGGGCCGCGCCGAGGGCCGGGGTGACCTGTTCGTCCACCTCGATGTGGTGACCCCCACCCGGCTGGATCCCCGGCAGAGTGAACTGTTGCGCGAGCTTGCCGTGCTGCGGGGTGAGGAACAGGCTGAGCTCACGGCGAACGGCCGAGCCGGCGGATTGTTCTCCCGGTTGCGGGATTCCTTGGGCGGCGGGCGCTGATCTTCCACGGACGCTGAGGAGCCGCGGTGAGCAGCCTGCCGGTGTTCTTCGCCGCGCAGTTGCCCTGCAAGGGCAGCGAGACGACGCTGGACGGACCCGAGGGCAGGCACGCCGCGACGGTGCGACGGTTGCGCGCCGGCGAGGGTCTGGTGCTCACCGACGGCTGTGGCGAGTTGGCCGTGTGTGAGGTGCTCGACGCGGGTCGCGATCGGCTGCACCTTAAGGCGCTGCGCCGGGAGTGCGAGCCCGCTCCGATCTTGCGGGTCACGCTGGCCCAGGCACTGGTCAAGGGCCCACGTGGGGAGCTGGCGGTGGAGCTGGCCACTGAAGCGGGGGTGGACGCGGTACTGCCGTGGCGAGCTGACCGCTGCGTGGCCCACTGGGATGATGGGCCGCGCGGAGCCAAGGCGCTGTCCCGCTGGCGGCAGGCCGCCCGAGAGGCGGCCAAACAGTCTCGCCGCGGATGGTTCCCCGAGGTGGCCGAGCCACTGGACACCACCGCGCTCGGGCAGCGCTGCGCTGCCGCTGCGGCTTGCCTGGTGTTGCACGAGAGTGCCGCGCAACCGCTGCCCATGGTGGGGTTGCCCGCCGCGGGAGAGCTACTGCTCGTGGTCGGGCCTGAGGGCGGCATCACCGACGTCGAACTGGCCACGCTTACCGCGGCAGGAGGTCTGCCGGTACGGCTCGGCCGCGGGGTATTGCGTTCTTCGAGTGCCGGAGCAGTCGCTCTGGGTGCAATAGGCGCTCTGTCTCAGCGCTGGAGCTAGGTCATTCAGGTGATAAATAGTGAGAGTGAGCCGCGAAAGGCTAACATTAAGTACGCAAGCCACCTGATTGAGGAATTAGTTAGGGCGCACAGACAAGCCCACAGAGCTCCGCCGGGCACCTCCCCCCTCGGTCCGGCGGCGCTGCGCCGCGGCGGGACAGCCCCCAGTTTCCGCCGCGGCGCAGCATCCTTTTCCAGTGAGCGGCGCAGCGCCATTCTGATCGCCGAAACTGAGTTGTAACTGTGCGAGTTCGCACGGCCACGGCTCACTTTCGACGATCACTAATTCATTCGATGATCGGGTCGGCTTCAGCCGCCCCCGTCGGTGCCCGACCGCAAACCATAGTGGGGCCCCGCGTGGTGCGAACGAGCAATCAACGCCCCGCGGAGTCAGGTCTGCGGCTAGCATCTGTCCTACCGGTTGACCCGAGACGCGCGCGTGCGCAGGAAGTAGGACCCACTCCCACGTGACCCCTACTCCAGTGGAGGGCGCCTCCCGATCCGGTTCGGAGACGACGCAGCCCCAGCCGGTCCAGTCGAAGATCGTGATCCCAGACACCGCCGTGCTGTCCCTGCTCGGATCCCGTGACGAGAACCTGAAGATCACCGAAGACCTGCTCGCCGCTGACGTGCACGTGCGCGGCAACGAGGTCACCCTCACTGGCACTCCGGCGGACGTCGCGTTCGCCGAACGGGCCTTCGGCGAGTTGGTCACCCTGGCCCGCCGCGGCCAGCAGCTTGGTCCCGACGCGGTCCGGGAGACCCTGACGATGCTCACCCAGGGAAACGCCGAATCGCCCGCCGAGGTACTCAGCCTGGACATCCTGTCCCGGCGCGGGCGCACGATCCGGCCCAAGACGCTGAACCAGAAGCGTTACGTCGACGCCATCGACCGATTCACGATCGTGTTCGGCATCGGACCCGCCGGCACCGGCAAGACGTACCTGGCCATGGCCAAGGCGGTGCAGGCGCTGCAGACCAAACAGGTCAACCGGATAATCCTCACCCGGCCGGCAGTCGAGGCAGGGGAGCGATTGGGCTTTCTGCCCGGCACCCTGTACGAGAAGATCGATCCGTACTTGCGCCCGCTGTACGACGCTTTGCACGACATGCTCGACCCGGAGTCGATCCCCAAGTTGATGGCCGCCGGGACAATCGAGGTCGCCCCGCTGGCCTACATGCGCGGCCGCACCCTCAACGATGCCTTCATCATCCTCGACGAGGCGCAGAACACCACTCCGCAGCAGATGAAGATGTTCCTCACTCGGCTGGGTTTCGGTTCCAAGGTCGTGGTCACCGGGGACGTCACGCAGATCGACCTGCCGGTCGGTCAGGTGTCCGGGCTGCGGATCGTCCAACACATCCTCGACGGTGTGGAAGACGTGCACTTCGCGCAGCTGTCCAGCGCCGATGTGGTCCGTCACCGGCTGGTCACTGACATCGTCGACGCCTATGCGCGGTGGGATGTCCTCCAGGAGGGCACCGGCGCGCGTCCGGTACCCAACCGGACCGACCGACGCCGGAGACGGTGACGCCGGCGTGGGCATCGAGATCGCTAACGAGTCCGGCACCGTCATCCCCGAGGCATCGATCGCCGCTGCGGCGCGTTTCGCGATGGACCAGTTGGGCGTGAGCCCATTGGCGGAGCTGTCCGTGCTGCTGGTCGGCAGCGGGGTGATGGCCGATCTGCACCAGCGCTGGATGGATCTGCCGGGGCCCACCGACGTGATGGCCTTCCCGATGGATGACGCGGAGGAGGGCGGCCTGGCGGGTGGTCGGCCGGACAGCCCATCCGGTGGTCCAGCGCTGCTCGGTGACATCGTGCTGTGCCCCGAGGTCGCGACCGAACAGGCCGCCGCAGCGGGTCACGCACTGCTCGACGAGCTGCAGCTGCTCACCGTGCATGGCGTGCTGCACCTGCTGGGTTACGACCACGCCGAGCCCGCCGAGGAGCGCGAGATGTTCGCCCTGCAGGA
>DASUII010000408.1:0-29542 GCA_036279835.1 Pseudonocardiaceae bacterium | reverse complement strand
GCACCGTCATCATCAGCGCGGAGGCTCCACAGCTGGCGCAACTCGATGGCGATCCGGTGGGCGAAGTGCGGGGATTGCGGATGCGCATCGACCCGGGCGCCCTGCTCGTGCGCGTCTAGCGACCCCGCTGCAAGAATATCGAGCATGGCTAAGACACGAGCGGATTCCGCTGAGACGTCTCCGCCGTGCCGTCCTCGCCCGTCCGACCCTTCCGAGCTTGGCTTCGTGCGCAGGCCCATGGTGCGCTGGCTCGATCCCCACCAACTCATCGACACCGCTGTGCGGGTTTTGCTTTCAGGCATGTTCAGCTCCTACGCCGACAATCGGGAGTCGCAGGAGCGGGAGCCCGCCAAGGTCCCCGATCGCTCCGGGGAAGCCGATTTGTGGCTGGACTATGTCGCCGATGTGGGTGATGGGTGGAACTCGACATACACCGTGGCCCGGCTGTTAGCCACCGAGGAAATCAAGCTCGACTGGGACGGTGAGACCCACGCCACTCAGCGGGGGCGGATTCTCGTCATGGGGGGCGACCAGGTGTACCCGGTGCCCAACGCCGCGGAGTACGAGAACCGCATGCTCGGTCCGTACCGGGCGGCGCTGCCGGGTGTTTCCGGCGAAGCTCCTGAGCTGTTCGCCATTCCGGGAAGCCACGACTGGTACGACGGGCTGGTCAACTTCACCAGCGTCTTCTGCCGCAACCACTGGATCGGTGGATGGAAAACGCGTCAGCGTCGGAGCTACTTCGCGCTCAAGCTCCCGCATCGCTGGTGGCTGTGGGGCATCGACATCCAGTTCGGGTCCTTCATAGACGAAGCCCAACTGCAGTACTTCGCTGACGCTGCAGCCGACCAGGTGCAGCCCGGGGACCGCATCATTTTGTGCATGGCCAAGGAGGTCGAGAGCGGCCGGAAGCAGTCCGAGATCCATTCCGATCGGGATGTGAAGTACCTCGAGCGTGAGATCATCCAGCCCCGTGGCGCCCGGCTGGTGCTGTACCTCAAGAGCGGAAAGCACTACTACGCCCGCTACGAACAGGAGGACGGCGTTCGCCAGCACATCACCTCAGGCGGCGGCGGCGCCTTCCTGCATCCCACCCACAACCTCCCGGAGCGCATGAACCTCCCCGGAGCGCACGGATCCATCGCCTACCGCAAAGCCAGCACCTATCCCGCACCGGCCGTATCAAAACGGCTGAGGAAGCGGATATGGCTGCTTCCTCTTTACAACCTTCCCCTTGCCGCGGTGTTCGGCACCGTGCAGGTGTTGTTGGCGTTCATGCTGGGACTGCATCTCGGTGACCGCCACGTCGCGCTCGGCCTCGGGGACTTGCTGCTCGCTCTGTGGGAGAGTCCGACGTCCTTCCTGCTCAGCCTGCTCATGGTGGTGTCCTTGGCTGGGATGGTGCGTTTCGCGCACGACGCCAGTGGCGCCCGTCGATTTATGCTGGGGATGGTCCATTCGACGCTGCAGCTGGCGGGCGTGGCCGGAGTCATGATCGCCGCCTCTTGGCTGTCGTCTGCCTTCGGGCTTCGGGGGGTGGGGTCCTTAATTGCTTTCATCGGTCTGGTCGGCCTGGTGGGTGGTATCGGGGGAATGGTGGGGATGTCGGCCTACCTCTGGGCCACCAACTGCCTTGGCCTGCACGGAACCGAGGGGTACGCATCCCTGCACCATCAGGACCTGAAGCATTTTCTCCGACTGCACATTCAGGCCGACGGCGTCCTGACGGTTTACCCGATAGGCATCGACCGAGTCGCCCGGAAGTGGACTCTATGCCCGGACGCGCCCGCACATGAGCCGTGGTTCGCCCCACAGGGCTATGAACCCGAACCGCACCTCATTGAAAAGCCAATCTCGATCAGCGGTCAGCCAAACTCAGGGGACTCGGAGGCTGATCCACCGCGTATACCGTCTTCATAAGAAATCTCGTTCCCATGGTTCGGGCGGTGATGTGCATGTTTGTTGTCGTCGGGGAGGCGCTGGTTGACCTGGTCGGCCAGCGCCGAGGTCGGACGTTCGTCGCCCATCCAGGCGGTAGCCCGGCTAACGTCGCGCTCGGTCTGGCGCGGCTGGGTGTTCCGGTGATGCTCATGACGCGCCTCGGGCACGACGGGTTCGGTGAGATGATCTTTGAGCATCTGCGGGCCAGCGGCGTCCGTGTCGACGGAGGTGCCGCTCAGGACACCTCGACCAGCCTTGCCATTGCGACGCTCGCCGCGGGCGTCGCGTCCTACGACTTTCGGATCGACTGGGACATGCCCGCCCTCGCGCCCCTGCCGATTGAGACCCGCTGCCTGCACACCGGTTCGCTGGCGACGGCCCTGCCGCCCGGCAACGTGAACGTCATGGACCTTGTCGAGCGGGAGCGCACGAGGGGTCGGGTGACGATCTCCTACGACCCGAATGTACGCCCGGCGCTGCTGGGTGACGCGGCGCGGGCGAGGGCGGGCATCGAGCGTCTGGTCGCCCTCTCCGACGTTGTCAAGGTCAGCGACGAAGACCTTCGGTGGCTCTATCCCGACCAGCCCGATGAGCTCGTGGCACAGAACTGGCTGGAGTCAGGACCGGCCCTTGTGGTGGTGACCCGCGGTGGGATGGGGGTCTACGCCGTCTCCGCTGGCCTTGAGCTGCACCGACCGGCCGTGCCGATTGACCTGGTGGACACCGTCGGCGCGGGTGATTCGTTCACCTCCGGGCTTCTCGAGGCGCTGCACCGCGCCGATCTGATCGGCGGTCCGCGCCGCGCGGCGGTAGCGGCGATCGACGAGTCGACCCTGGCCAGCGTCGTGGAGGCGGCGACCCTGACCGCGGCGATCACCTGTTCCCGGCCGGGTGCCAACCCGCCGACACGAGCCGAGATCGACGCGCTGCTCGCAGCCCGGGACCGCTCCAGCGACGCGACGGGCGCTGGACGTGGCCACTTGCCGACCACCTGAGGTCCACCACTGAGGCGTCCGCCACGGGACGTGACCCTGGCACGTCGGGCGGCGAAGGGAGACCCGCAATGAGCACAACGGAGCAGCCGGCGGGCGCAAGCCGGGCGACCACTCAGCCAGACCGAACCATCCCTCCGTTGGTCTACCAGAACATGATCGTGCTGTTCGCGGTTGTGATCTGCTGCTTCACCGCATGGGGAATCGCCGCGGACATGACCGCTCCCATGGTGGCGGCCTTCAAGCGGATCTTCACGATGAGCACGTTTCAGGCTTCGCTGGTGCAGTTTGCCTACTACGGGGCCTACTTCGCGCTCGCCCTTCCGGCGGCGTTTATCAATCAGCGGTTCGGCTACAAGATCGGGCTGTTGACCGGACTCGGCCTGGCGTCGCTGGGGGCCCTCTCCTTCTACCCGGCCAGCAAGATCATGACCTACTCCGTGTTCCTGGTGGCGCTGTTTGCGCTCGCTGCCGGGTTGTCGATTCTGGAGACGTCGGCAAATCCTTTTGTCATCTCGATGGGCCCGGAAGCCAACAGCACTCAGCGGCTGAACCTGGCGCAGGCGTTCAACCCGCTCGGCACCAATATCGGGGTCTTACTCGCCACCGTCCTCGTCCTGCCCAAGCTGAACTCACCAATCGACCGTGCCTCGGTGACACGCGAGCAGCTGCGCACCATCCAGGCCGAGGAGCTGAAGGCTGTCATGGTGCCCTACATCGGGCTGGCCATCCTGCTGCTGGTGATCTGGGTCGCCATCGCGGTCCAAAAGGCTCCGACGATCCGGGAGGAATTTCCGCCGGCAAGCCCCAGCGTGGGGCCGCGCGGCGAGATCATTGGGCGGCTCTGGGGAAACCGACGCTATCGGTTCGGTGTCATCGCGCAGTTCTTCAACATCGCGGCCCAGGTGTGCACCTGGACGTTCACGATCCAGTATGCCGAGCAGGCCCTCAACGGGAGCCTGGAGCTGGGCGGTTTCGTACTGCAGATCAGCCTGCTTGTTTTTCTCGGCTCCCGGTTCCTGATGACCTGGTTGATGGGGTATTTCCGGGCCACCGCGCTCATGGCGATACTGGGCGCCCTGGCGGTGCTGCTGTGCAGCTATGCCATGTTCAGCCCGAACCTCAGTGGCGTCATCGCGGTGGCCGCACTGTCGTTTTGCCTGTCGCTGATGTTCCCCACCATCTACGGCGTCGCGTTGCAGGGGCTGGGGCCAGCAACCAAGTTCGGCGCGGCTGGTCTGGTCATGGCAATCGTTGGTGGCGCGTTGATGCCGCTGGTCCAAGGGAAGGTCATCGACGCGACGAGCCCGGCATTTTCCTTCATCGTGCCGGCCGTCTGCTATGCGGTGGTGATGGCCTACGCGCTCTACGACCTCAAGGCGACACAACCGTTCGAGCACGGCACGCCAGAGCCGGTGCCTGCTCATACCTGACGCTACTCCGCCGTCCCTAGGAGAATCGACCGTGACTCGTAATCGCCGCTGCGGCCTGGCGGCCCTGGCTGCCGGCCTCGCGCTCCTGCTCGCCGGCTGCGGCGGGCCAGCCCCAACGGCTACCAGCGGCCCCACCCGGAACCTCGAGGTGCTGTCCTGGTGGACGTCAGGGTCAGAGCGCGCCGCGCTCAACGTACTCTTCGACGACTTCCGAACCGCCCACCCGGGCGTAGCCGTCCGCAACGCGGCGGTCGCTGGCGGCGGAGGCAGCAACGCACACGTCGTCCTGGCCAACCGCCTGCTCGGTGGTGATCCACCGGATGTGTGGCAGACCCACCCCGGGGCCTCCATCAAGCAGTACATCGACGCGGGACAGGTCGCCGACGTGAGCTCGATCTACCAGCGCGACAACCTGTCCTCGGCCATTCGCCAAGACCTGCGCCAAGCCGTCTCCAAGGACGGGAAGCAGTACGGCGTCTCCACCGGAGCGCACCGGATCAACATGCTGTGGTTCAACAAGAGGCTGCTGGACAAGGCAGCGGTCACGGTGCCGCCCGGCGGCTACACAGCCGATGCGCTGCTCACCGACCTGGCCAAGCTGAAGTCGGCAGGGATGGTCCCGCTGTGCCTGGGCGCTAAGGACCCGTTTGCCCGCGCCGAGTTGTTCGAGAACACGCTGCTGGGTGTTATCGGCGCCGACGGATGGGCAAGCCTGACATCCGACCGGCTGAACTGGAACGGCCCGCAGGTCCGCCAGGCCTTGGGTCGGTTCGGCACGATGCTGGACTATGCCGATCCGGAAGCCGGCGCGTTGACCTGGGACCAGGCGACCAGAAAACTCGCCGCCGGCGAATGTGCCTTCGAGAGCATGAACGACTCGGCGTACGGCGAACTCGTCGTGGACGGCGCCAAGGAAGGGACCGACTTCGATTACGTGCCCTACCCCGGCACCGACAACCTATTCCTGACCGTCGTCGACACCTTCGTCATGGCGAAGAACGCCAAGGACCCGCAGAACGCCCAGGCATTCCTGGCAACGATCGGAACCGCCCCCACCCAGTTGGCCTTCAATAAACTGAAGGGTTCCGCGCCATTACGAACCGACGTGGACGTCACCTCGTTGTCGCCGTACCAGCAGTCCGCGGCGAAAGCCTTCGCGCAAGACCCAGTCCTGCTGTCGATCACGCACGGTGAAGCAAAAAGCCCACAGTTCCAGCAGGGCTTCTACGACGCAATCGCGGCGTTCGCTCAGAGCAAGGACATCAACGTCTTCAACCAGGCCCTACTCGACGACGTGAACCAGGTGCCGCCACCCCCGCACTGAGCCGATCTAGCTATCATGACCCACCGCTGAGGGACGGAGAAGCTTGGATCGCTATGCGCGGTAGCACGAAGGTCACTCTCACCGTCGCGGTCGCCCTGATCCTCGGCGTCACCGGCTGCGGGGCGTCTGAGCCATCGTTTGGTCGCGCAGCCACGGTTGTGCCGGCTAGCGTTCCGGCTCCAAATCCACCTGCGCTGCTCCGCGATCCACCTGCTTGGACCCCCGATCCACCTGCTTGGCCCGCCGATCGTCCTGCTCTGCGCCACGAGTTCGTCGCACCCGCCGCACCAACCGGGTTCGAGATGTCCGGTCCGGCGTTCGACATCAAGGCCAACGTCTGCCAGATGGAGTACGTCCGACCGCTCAACCCGCCTGGCGACCAGAAGCACACGGTGTGCTGGGTGCGGAAGGGCTTCGGCGTCACACCGAGCAGCGACTCGGGCGGCACGAGCTACATCCTCGGCCACGCGTGGGCGAAGAGCCCGCTGATCTTCAACCCGTTGTCCGAACTCGCGATGCAAGAAGTCACCGGGCAGAACCCCGAGATGCAAAGCGGCGTCCCGACGTTCCCGATAAAGGCGATCAACGGGTATAATATCGTGCTCCGCACCCCTACCGGTACCCTCACCTATACGGTCACACGCGCGTTCGCCGTCTCGAAATCACAAGCTGGAGACGTGAAGTCTCTCATGGCCAACACCCCGGACCGAGTGGTCCTCATCACCTGTGGCGTCAAAGATGGCGTCGACGTCGACTACAATATCATTGTAGACGCCTACTTGACGTCCTCGACGGCAGAATGAATGCCTCCCCAAATGGCTACTGAAGAAGAGGATCAGCCCCGATCGGTGGCACTCCGCTGGCCGAACCGACCTGCGTATCGCCTCGATTGCGCTGTTGCGTGGGTTGATCCTCGTGACGCGCAATGTGCGGCACTTCCAGCGCGGTGATTCGGTCAGCGGGCTGTCACTGCGGTGCGGCGCGCTCAACCGTCGAAGTAAACCTCGAGCTCGCCGATCGAGGTGAAGTGCGCGTTGCCGCCCGGGGTGCCGACGATGCGGACCCCGTCGCCCGAGGTGTTGGCGAAGGTCAGCGTGAACCGTCGGTTGGGACCCGCGTTGGCGTCGTAGGGGTAGGCGGGGTTGACCGCGAGGCCGGTAACGGGTGTCCAGACGAAGTTGTTCCTGACCTGGACGGTCAACCCGCTGGCGAACCAGCCTCCGTCAGGGAACATCGTGCCGGTCGTGTAGACGACCCGGTCGAGGTTGTACGGCTTTGACCACGTGATGCCCCAGCGGTCGGCATCCTTCGGTGAGCCATCCCAGCTGTCGTCACTGTCCGACGGATTGCCGTTGTTGAGATAGGCCAGCTTCCCGTAGTGGGAGGTCTTGTCGATCGGCACCGCGTCCCCGGCTCGTGCCAGGTTCACCAATGGGTTTCCCGGGTTGCTCGGCGTGCCCGCTTGATAGGGGCTGACCGTCAGCGGACGCAGCGAGAACTTGTAGTTGTTACTTCCTCCGCCGAGTCCGACGAACCAGTTGCACTGCATCCACATCCGCCGGCCGTCGGCGCTGATGAACTTAGACGGCAGGGTGGTGGCGTACCCGCCGTTCTTCGGCCCGATGGCCGAGCCATCACCCCACCATGGATATGGCCCGAAGTCCTTGTGCAGGAACAGCTTCCACGGCCCCCACGGATTCGGTGCCTCGTAGAACTCGTGGGTGTACTCGGTCCAGGACGTGTAGAGGTAGCGGCGCAGCGGGGCGTTGTAGACGACACCGCCCTGCGAGAGGACCGAACAGCCGTCCGAGGTTACCGTGCCCGGATATTCCCGACGTTCGTCATGCAGCACTGCGACCCTGCGGCCGATATCGCTGCTCCAGGTGGGGGCACCGGAGCCGTCGGTGCCGGTGAAGAACTGCCAGCTCGCGCGGTTCGCAATGGTGCCTTTCGGCACTCGGGCCAGGTAGAGGTCCTGCGGATCAGCAACGGTGTTGCTGAACGAGTCCCGCCAGTTGTTGTCCAGTCCGTAGGCGTAGACGTAGGCCGCGCCGCCCGGGCCGAGCACCGAAGCGTTGCGGTTGCTCTGGCCGAAGTCCAGGAAGAAGATCGTGGTGAAGACGTGGTTGGTGAACATTGGCGCAGTGGTGGTCCGCCAAGTCCTGCCGTAGTCGGTGGAGACCGACACGCTCGCGGCCGGGGCGTCGTTGAACGCGAGGGCACCCGGTCCGGTGCATTGGTCCTGTACGGCCAGGTACAGCTCGTCACGGCCGTCGCCGTTGCCGTCAACGGCGACCATTCCAGTGGGCTTGCGGTTGTAGTTGCCGGCGGTCCAGATCTTTCCCACCTGGCTCCCACCGCTGAGCCGGACGCCGCTGATGCCGGTCGGTGGCGTACCGGTGATCCTGTTCACCACGATGTCGGCGAAGTCCTTCGGGTTCGCTGAGAAGCCGCGGCCATCCCCGTTGGCCGAGTAGAGCGCGCCATCGTTAGCCCAGCAGCTCGCCCAGAGGTCGCCGTCACTGACGGTGTTGACGGTGGCCAGATATGGAATATCGGCCGTAGCGAAGAACTGGCTGGTGGTTTCGACCAATGCGGCGGAACTCTGTGCTGATGCGAGTTGGCTGGTGAAGTCGAATTCGCCGTCGGCGGCTCCCGCGAGGAAGGCGGACCATTCCGCGGCGTTGAAACGCAGCGCGACTGTGGCGTGGAGTGACTTCACGAGGATGTCGGCGCCGATCTTGGTGATGGTGGCTACGTCGTTCGTGTTCGCTACACCGTCGCGAGCGTCGTGGACGAACGCCCTCCATGCGGAGCCTGGGAAGGTGATCGTGCCGGCGGAGGGGTGCTTGCTGGGTCGGATCACCACGCCGTCTGCTGCCGGGGCCACCTCGACACAGTTCTCGCCGTTACTGCTGCGGCTGGAGATCCGCCACGCTAGGTGGTCGGCGGTGGTCATCTCTGTCCTCCGAGCTCGTCTTCAAGGTCGCGATGCGTGCGACGATGGTATCGGCAGAATCGGACTCGGACTGCGCAGCTGCGCACAACCGACATCCGGCGACAAAGTATACGCCTCGACCTGATCTTGATCCGGGATGTAGGTGGCACGGGCCCGACCATCCGGGGCAGGCCACCTACCTGGTATCAGACGAGCGGCAGGAGGTCCACGCCATCTCGCCCAATGGTTCGACTGAGCCCTCGGACGTCCCGCAGGTCCGACCCTTCTGCGGGATTCAGTCGCAGCGACCCTACGAGCTGCTTGGCCAGCACGTGAACGCGGACCCTGCCACCGGACGGTCCGTCGCTCGCTAGCAGCGCGTTGACCACTGCGTAGCAATGGTCCATTGGTGGCGGAGGGGAGGGCGGCCGCTGGCACTTGCGGCTGGCGCAGCCCCGTGTTTGGCGTCGACGAAGCGCATCTCGGCGGGGATGAACGGGCTGACGTTTCCGAAATTGTCACCGCAGCGTCGCCAAGGACAACATGAGCACCGCCGTGCACATCCGAACGTAAGCTAGTCTACTCGCAGCGATATTCCCTGCGTGTGGTGATATGTGCTGCTCGCGGGCACCGGCACCATGAGCATGAACCTGCAATGGTGCCTCGTCGACATCCATCTGGCCCGTGGTGGGCGTTGGGCCGTGAGGTCCTGGTGTCAGTGGAGCAGAGAGGTAGCCGGTCAGAGTGCCGGGCATGATCGGGTGTAACGGATAGGCCTCCCTCACTGAGAATTAATCCGCACCGCCTATGTGAGACGTCGCAGGTCACCGAAGTACCAGGCCGTTGATCAAAGAAGGCCAAGACCAGAAGGTCCGGTTGGGGTGGGGGTGGTATCTGACGGTCCGGCGCGGGCGGCTGTACCGGACTGGCGGCGTCTGGCGGCTGCGGTGCCGCCGGGGGCGAGGCGGCAGATCGGCACCGGGATGAGTGATCGTTGAGGTGTGCGCCATCCTGCGGGCCGGCTCGGCCGGTAGCCGCAGGACAGTCGGATGGCGTCGATCACCATCGTCGGCACACCCGCGTGATCTGCTCCGGCTGGCGCGTGAAGAAACCACGCGTTCACGCCGCGCACGTCCTCTTCTTCCGCGCCGGCCGAGATCACGGTATTGGGTCACGTAGTCCCACATGCCCGGAAGGTGTGCCTTGACAGCGTAGGGGTGGGAAGCCACCATGGGGACCATGGAAACTAAATCAGTTTCTCAAGTTTCCGAGGGTGGCGGGCAGCGTGCTGACGTGATCGTGGAGGTGGCCGGCCGGTTGTTCTTCGCGCCGGGTGTCGCGCGGGTGAGCATGGACGATCTCGCTCGTGAGCTCGGGATGAGCAAGAAGACGATCTACCGTCATTTCCCGGACAAGCGCAGCCTGCTGGCCGCGGTGCTGGATCGGCAGTTCGCGGCGGTGGAGCGCACGCTGGTGGCGGCGGCCGAGGACGCAGAAGGGCAGCCGTTCGGTGTGCGGGTACAGCGGTTTTTGATCGCGGCAGGCAGTGAGCTCGGGCGGATCGGCGCGGCTCAGCTGGCGACGGGGCGGGGCGATGCGATGCTGCGCCAGTACGTGGAGCAGCGTGTGGACGCGGTGGTCTACCGACGGCTCGACGAGCTGTTCCGGGACGGGCACCGGCGGGGACTGCTGCTGGCGCCGCCTGAGCTGCTCAGTGAGATTATCCGCGGCGCGTTGGAGCGGTTGCTCACCTCGCAGTTGCCGCGCGAACTCGACTGGACCGCGGCCGATCTGTTGCGGGCGGCCGTCGACACCGTGCTCTACGGGGCGATCCGCTGCGCACACCCCGGCATCGATGATGAACGACTCCGGGTGGTCATGCCGACGGCCCGCGATGATGAGCAGGAGGTGGGCCTGTGACTGGGGCAACCGGCAGGGTGGCATTGGTGACAGGCACGAGGAACTGGTCGCCTACATCGCCGACCAGCAGGACTACTACGCCGACGAGGGCGTCCACGTCGCGCTGCGCGACGGCTGCCCCTGGGACGAGCAGCGGCTGCGCCACGGCGCCACCATCGGGCTCGGCCGGGCACTGCTGTCTCGACTGGCCGATGGCATCCCCTGGGTCGCACTCCATGTCAACACCCACCGCCCGCTGTTCTGGTTCCTCGCCCGCCCCGGCCTGACCTCCCTGGCCGACCTGGCCGGCCGACGGCTGGCGGTACACGCCCCCCACACCGCACCCGGGTGCTTCGCCCGGATCGTGCTGCGCGAGGCCGGCCTCGACCCGGACCGAGACATCCACACCATCGTCCGGCCGCCCGGCGACTACGGCATGGACCTGCGCTGGCTGCACGACGGCAGGATCGACGCCGCCGTGGTCGGCAGCACCATGGCACCGGAGGCGATAGCCGCAGAGCACGGCTGGCAGGTGCTGGCCTGGGTCGGCGACCACTTCCAGATCCCCACCGTAGGCGTGGCCGTCGACCCCACCTACATCCACCCGGACGACCCCGCGGTCCAGGCCGTCCTACGAGCCCACCGGCGCGCCCTGCAGGTGATCCACAACGAACCCGACACCACGGTGCGGCACATCCAGACGTTCCTCGGCCGACACACCGCAGACGAAGCCAAGCCCACTACGAGACGTTCATCGCACCGTATTTCACCACCGACGGCCAAGCCGACCTCAACATCGGCGCCACCGCAATCACCACGGTCACCGCCGAACTCGGCGTCCCCGCCACCGTCACCGCAGCCGAGTTCTACCGCACCGCAACCACCACACCCTAGGAGCCCGGCGACGCCGGTGTCACCGGTAGTAATCAGAGCCTCATAAGGTGTATATGCGGCACTAATCATCGAAAGAAGGTGCATGCCATGAAGTTCGCAGTCATCGGCGGAACGGGGCTGATCGGGTCACGGGTTGTGGAGAACCTCAACGCGGCCGGGCACCAAGCCCTACCGCACTCCCTGCCCACCGGCGTGGACATCATCACTGGCCAGGGGCTGGAGGCGGCCGTGGCGGGCGCCGACGTCGTCATCAACCTGACGAATTCCCCGACCTTCGACGACGCCTCGTTCGCCTTCTTCCAGACGTCGATGGACAACCTTCTTGCCGCGAGTGACAAGGCCGGAGTCGGGCACTTCGTCATCCTCTCGATCGTCGGCGTGGACCAAGTGCCCGATCTGGATTACTACCGGGCGAAGGTGCTTCAGGAAGACATCCTCAAGGCCGGGCCGATCCCATATTCCATCGTCCGCGCCACGCAGTTCATGGAGTTCATGGACGCGACCCTGTCCATGACCACCGACGGCGACACCGTCCGCCTGCCACGCACGCCAATCCAGCCGATCGCCGCCGCGGATGTCTCCAGCATTGTCGCCGAAGTCGCCGCAGGCAGCCCGCTCAACGGCGTCGTCAACATCGCAGGTCCCGACGTCTACCCCCTCGACGAACTCGGCCGGCTCACCCTGACCGCCAAGAGCGACGGGCGCTCTGTCGTCACCGATGACACCGCCGGCATGTTCGCCGCCGTCCACGACGACGTCCTCACCGCCCCAAACGATGCCCGCATTGCCCCCACCCACTACACCGACTGGCTCTCCTGAACCAGCCCCCCTTCAGCGGAACCACCGAGTGAGGGGCGGACAGGACGGATCGCTCACCAAAACAGACACAGCCGGGCCCCGGCGTCCAGCCGCTGGCGTGACCCGAACTCCGCCCGCTGGACGGCTCGCTGCGGGACGCGGTCCGCGATCCGTACTCACCGACCTGGGCCTGCCCGAGGACCCCTGAGCAGCTGCTGGCCGCGCACGGCCAGCAGCTGGATGAGACCTACCAGGCGGTGGCCGAGCCGGTGGACGCCAACACTGCGGTCAGGATCGACCTGGGCTGGTGCCCGCAGTTCCTGGACTCGCTAACCTCGACCTCCGGGCGCACCTGGCGAATCTGGACATCTCGGTGGCGGCGTGCCTGACCGCCCAGGCGTTGAACATCACCTACCCTCCGATCGCGGTCCCTGGCGTGCCCGCGCTGGCCCGGCACCCGGCTCGGCTATGTAAAACACACCTTCCTGCGCACGGAGAACTACGCCGCGGCCAACCCGCACCTAGTCACCGCCCAGGCCGGCATCGGTTTCGCGCAGGCGTTGGGTGGTGGGCTGGTCGCGGCCATCGATGGAATGCGATTTGTTGTCCCGGTGCTGTCCGCCTATGCCCGAGACAGGTCGGAGGGACGGGTTGGTGTCCGGATAGGGATCCTGTACCGCGGCGAGTAGAGCGGCGTGGGCGGGTGTGGTTTCCAAGTTCTCGGCAAATCCGGCATCCACCAGCCCCACGGCACGGGCGTAGTCAATGGCGTTGCGGGCCGGGTCCAGACCGATTACTCGCGCCGTCTGGCCCGTCGGGTGGCGGTGGGCGGCGTAGAAGACCCGGTCAGCGTTGACCAGTTCCGCGACCGACAGCGTCGTGGTCTCCGGGCCGGTGTACCGGGCCTGCAGGTCGGCCAGGGTCAGGTTGTGATTGAGCAGGGCGGCGTTGATGCCGTACGAACAGCAGATGTCCAGCACCGTTACCCGCTGCCCGGCGTTGCTCGGTGCGAGCGCGCCGACCAAGCGTCGAAACACCCGTTGGGCGTGGTGCGGGGTCTGGTACCCGAACGGCCCTAACGCCTGGAAATACCCACGCGGGTCCGGTTGGTCGTAGACGTGGTCGAACCCCGTCCGCGCACCCGACCCGGGGCTGCCCGCCGGGTCAGCACCAGGTCGGTGGGAACTGGTCGGCGTCATTGCATGACCACCAGTCCCTGGCGGTCGGCTCGGGCCGACAGGCATTCGGACTTCATGGAAAGTTGATGATCGCCCACGCCATGGGCAGCTGGTTCGTGCGAGTCTCGGGTGTTTGGCGACGGCCAGGGCCGAAGAAGTTTCCAGTGAGGTAGTTATCGGCCTCGTAGATCCTTTGGGGAGAGATTTGGCCCTGGTAATCAAAGGAGTCGATCACATACGGAATGCTGGGGCTGGCGATAGCCGATGGACCGTTCATGATCTGGAGATGCAGGTGTGATGCGTTCGCGTTGCCGGTGTTGCCCAGCTTGGCGATCACCTGGCCCTTGGTGACCTTGTCACCTCTTTTGACCAGGAGGCTGCCCTTGATCAGATGCGCGTAGAAGGCGTAGGCGCCGTTGCCGATATCGAGCACGATGTGATTGCCCTCCACGTTCTCCACGGTCAATTTCGGCCCGAGCACCGGATCGTCGGCCGGTAGCACCCCTGGAGCGTTGGCGTCCTGCCCATCCAGGATGCTGGTCACCGTGCCGTCGGCGACCGCAAGGACCTCCGATCCGTAGTCCACATAGCTCTCGTTTTTCGTCTTGCCCCCGGTGTAGAAGGCACCTTGGTTGTTGGTTTGTTTCCAGTCAATGGCGAACAGCTGGCCGCCGACAAGGTTGCCATTCATCGCCACCGGCGAGCTTCGATGAGGCCAGCCTGGTTCACAGCACCCGTTGAGCGCGACCCAGTTGTTGCCCTTCAGGGGTGGACCGATGGTGACCGGGCCACTCGCCGAGATGCGGTAGGGCGTCACGGTGTAATCCACCGGACCCGGGGTCGTCGTCACCGGGCTGACTGCCCCGTCGAAGTACAGGTGGTGCATCACGTACTTCGGTGCCTCGCCGGGAGAGCCGAAGGAGTAGTCGACGAACAACACCCGCGCCTGCTGGGGCGGGATCACCGTGTCCGTTACCGGCGTGGTAGGAAGGGCGCGCAGACGGTTGCAGTCACCGAAGTTGCACGCGGGGTCCACCAGTTGCTTGTTGCTGAACGTGGCGAGGACCTTGCTGGTATTGGTGGCATCGACGACGTCGAGCTTGCGGATGGTCGCGGCGACTGGAGAAGCGTTCTGCAATAAGAGGTTGTAAGCAACGTGGAACCTGCCATCGGTTCCGGCGACCGGGACCGTCGGTGGGTTGTTCACTTGCACCAGCACGGGGGTATATGCGTCCTTGACGGTGATCCCAGCCGGCGGCGCATCGAAGGGAGAGTCACCAGCCACGGCTGCGCCTGTTGTCGGAGTGTTGGCGGGAGATGAGCTACAGCCCACGAGCAGCATGGACAAAACAATCAAGAACCCGAATCGCCGCATACTGCCCCCTTCTTGATGCCTAAAGAGTAGGTTGCAGATCCACCAAGACCGTTGTCGCCGCCTAGGGCCGACCACCGCTGGCCCGGGATCATGACCCCACTTGCCCCGGGGACGGGCTGGGCGGCGAACACGCCTTCGAGATGGCTGCGCAAACCGGTGCAGGTCAGAGACGCTGCGCGGAAGCCGAGGTAGCCGTCAGGTCGCACGAGATAGCCATATCCCCCAGCAGCGCCGTAGATGCTTTGGAACTCGCCCGCCCCATCGACGATCAACGACGTCGAGCTACTGTCGAGTCGCGTCGACGTGGCCGCACCGATCAGGTAGGTCTTCATCCGGCCCCCGGCCAGGGCGTCTGCAAGCTGCGCGAGCTCGGTGAAGGCCGGCAGCTGCGCAATGTCGTCAGCATAGAGCAGCAGCGTGTGATGCGGGTGGGGCAGCAGCTCAAATAGCCGCTGCGGGTGGCTCACCCGCAGCGCGGCGCAAGCCACGGCAGTCCGGGGCGCGCTCCCCGCGGCAGCGGTCCTGTCAAGCAGCCGCCGCCATCACCGACCAGCGGGCAACCACGTACCCGACCCGCACCTCCTGCTCACGACCCCGGCCCGATCACCGGGCGCGTGTCAACAGGATCGCGCCGCGTCGAGCAACAGCGGGGTGAACCGCCCAGCAAAGCTCGATCTTGATGCTGGCACGCGGACACGGCGACGACGCATCGCCTTAGCCTGCTGTCCAGCGGTGCGACTGACCACTCGGCGACACCCAACCCGGCTCCGCTGCCCTCCGTTGGATATTCAAGGCTAGGCTGCCACCGTGCGTCCAAGCCGCCTTCGTCTGTCTCTATGAGGCAGCTACCTGACATGCCGTTGACCACCGAGTGACATCCCTCCTTAAGGACCTCGACATCAACAGTTCAGGAGGCGCCCACACAATACCCGCAATGCATTGTGGTCGTGATAGCAGGAATGGCCGCACCTCCACTCACTATCCAGCAACGGAGTTACCAATGCCTGTGACCACAAAGATAGACCCGTCGATAGCTTCGCTGCTGATCGACGCAAGTATCGAGTCATACTACGCACTCGACGCGCATGCTCCGGCCAAGTGCAATCCGCGAAATGTCAGCCCACCCAAAGGCTACGATCTGGTAGATTGCTGGACCGGGTACGACACGGTTTTCGGCCCATTCAACCAGGTTGAGTGTTTCGGCGTGGTTTTTCGCTCCCAGGCAGCGCCGTACACCTACATCTTCGCTTTCCGTGGCACCTACTCCTGGCGCGACGCCTTGGAGGACCTACAGTTCTGGGAATTGGACTCCTTCGTGCCCTTTCAGCAGGCTTCCCCGTCTGCAGAGGCCAAGGTCGCCTGTGGCTTCTGGGGTATCTACAGCACAGCCGTAGCTGGCACGCCATCCATGCAGGAGCAACTTTTCGCTCTTCTCGATAAATACCACGCATCCGCGCAGCCGATCCACCGGCTCCTCATCACCGGCCACAGCCTCGGCGCTGCACTGTGCGAGTTGTTCACCCTCGATCTGGCACTGTCGAACTACCGGGACATCGCGTACTCCAACTACAATTACGCTGGCCCTCGGGTAGGCAACCCGGCGTTCGCTGAGCTGTACGACTCCCAGCTCCGGGAAAAGGACCCAGCGACGAAGACGCTGCGCATCCAGAACACCTACGACGAGATCCCCTGCACGCCACCCGACATACCGGGGCTGCCCGTCTACCAGCACGTGGGCGCCGCGTACCTGATCGCCTTCTACTACAAGGTCTGGGAGGACCCGTTGGCCCTCTACTACGCCCATCAGGCGCTGAACTACCAAGCGGTGCTGGCCTGTGCCTTTGCCAGTTCGGGCGGGGTGTGTATCAACGACAACCTTTACGTGTGCAGTGACAAAGAGACCCTTGTGTCACTCCAGCCCGACTCCTCGACGCTGTGCTCGTGGCTTGTTCAGGCGCAGACTCCTCGCTTCCCTGGGGCATACCCGGCTCAGCCGGGCAGTGAATCCTTTACGGTGACGCCGAACCCAGGGCCTTGAGCGGCGCTGTTGCCTTGTTGCGTAATGGGCAGAGTTCCGCGCAGCGGTGCCTAGCTCAGATGGCGAGGATGAGTTTGACGGTGCCCATGGTGCCCCGGCAGGATTTGAACCTGCGCTCCCGCCTCCTCCGGAGACCGGTAAAACCCCGATCATGCGTGGCTCTGGTGTCTTCCGGTTCTATTTTCCCTGCTTAGCGGGTCATGGGTAGCTGTGGTGTCGTGTGGTTCATTGCACGAACCCTTGCATGCGCAAAGGTCAGCACACCTGGTGGAGCGGTCGCTGACGATCGGATAACTACGCGTGTCGATGTGGCGGTCGTCTGGGATCACGCGGTAGATCGCTGGGCTGCTGCTGCCCGGACTTCCGAAGATCACAGGCACATGAGCGCTTGATCGACTGCGTTCGGGCTGGTCAGGGCAGTGTCGTGCGGCCCTGGACGCGAAAACATGTAGGCACACGACTGTGGGCGTGTCGCTGGATATGAGCTGCGGTGATGCGGTTGAGTCGTAGGCGTGTTCCTGCGAGAGACGCGGCGCACCAACCGAGACGGCTCGGTGGTGAGCTACCTGCAGCTGGCGCACAACGAGCGGCACCCGGTCAGCGGGAATCCGGTCGCGAAAGTGGTCCACAGCTTCGGGCGGGCCGATGAGGTCGACCGGGCCGCGCTGGCCCGGCTGGTGTCGTCGATCTCGCGGTTCCTCACCCCGGAACAGGCCGTGACCGCAACGGCCGCCGGCGGCGGGGAGGTCGAGGTGCTGGATTCGCGGCGGCTGGGCGCGGCCTGGACGCTGGACCGGATCTGGGAACGCCTCCGGATCGGTACCGCGATCCGGCGGGTCGCCCTCGGCCGTCGCCTCGACGGTGACGTGGTCGAGCGGGTGGTGTTCGCACTCGTCGCGCAGCGGGCGTGCGAACCGGGCTCGAAGCTGGCCGCGACTGGCTGGGTCGCGCAGCGGGTCGCGATCGAGAGCTGCCCGGGGTTTCACCGAGGACGCCGCGTACGCCGCGATGGACTTCCTGCTCGACGCGCTGGGCGAGATCGCCGCCGAGGTGTTCTCCTCGGTCGCGCACCTGCTCAACCTGGATCTGGACATCGTCTTCGTCGACACGACCTCCACCTACTGGCAGACCGAGACCGCCGACGAGCTCGCCGAGCTGGCCGAAGACCCCGGCGACGACGAGCTGGGCAGCCCCACCGAGGCCGGTGCGCGGACCTTCGGGCACTCTAAGGACCACCGCGGTGATCTGCCGCAGGTGGTGATCGCGATGGCGGTCACCCGCGACGGGGTCCCGGTGCGGTGCTGGACTTTCCCGGGCAACACCGCCGACACCGCGATCATCCGCACCGTCAAGGACGACCTGGGCGGGTGGGGGTTGCGGCGGTTGGTGTGGGTCGCCGATCGCGGGTTCGCCTCCGCGGCCAACCGGGCGTATCTGACCCGCGGGGGCGGGCACTACATCCACGCCGAGAAGCTGCGTCATACCAACACCGAGGCCGCCGCCGCGCTGGCCCGCCCGGGCCGCTACCGCACCGTGGCCGACAACCTGCGGGTCAAGGAGGTCGCCGTCGCCCCTGGCGGGGACGGTGACGGTGATGACGGCGCCCGCACCCAGCGGTTCGTGATCTGCCACAACCCCGAACAGGGCCAACGTGACCAGCAGGTCCGGGCGAACCTCGTCGCGCACCTGCAACAGTTGATCGAGGGCTCCGATGACTGGACCGCGCGACGCCGCGACGAACTGGTCGGCTCGCTGCGCGGCAAGCCCGGGCTGCGCCGCTACCTGCGGCGCACCACCGCCGGGCTGCTCCGGGTCGACCAGGCCGCGATCAAGCGAGAGGCGCACCTGGACGGCAAGTGGCTGCTGCGCACCTCCGACACCACGCTGACCCCCGACGACCTCGCTGCCGCCTACAAGCAGCTCCTGGCCGTCGAACGCGGCTGGCGCGACTTCAACGGCGCGCTCGGGCTGCGCCCGGTGTTCCACTACCGCGAAGACCGAATCCGCGCCCACATCCAGCTGTGCTGGCTCGCGCTGCTGCTCCTGCGGGTGATCGAGAACGCCACCGGCGACACCTGGCGCAACCTCCGACGTGAACTCGACCGGATGCACCTGGTCACCCTGGCCACCAACGCCGGCCAGGTCGCCCAACGCTCCACGACAACCCCAGGCCAACAGGTCATCCTGCGGGCGCTCGACCTGCCCGAACCGCCCCGGTTCTTCGACTTCACCCTCCCCGACAGCCGCTGAACCACCGCCGAACGGGCCAGCTCGCGTAGTAACACGACCCCAACCGCGACGCCCGGCGTTTCCGCAGGTCAACCACTAGATTCGAGTGCTCGTGTGCTCATGATCTTCGGAAGTCCGGGGCTGCGGGCCAAATGAGGCTCGGTCAGCCTCCAGCTGGATGCAGAACCAGGCCGCGATGCTGTGCGAGGCGCGTGTGCGCGCCGCGGATCGCCAGGGCGGGGGTCGAACGCCGACGCGTGGGATTGATCCGCGCTGTGAAGGCACGACGACATCGAAATTGGGATCGTGCCCGCGACACGATGTGCTCGACCGCGAGTCATCCCCGAGCGCCGGCAGCGGGGCGCGCCTGCAGCACCGCCACCAGCCGCTCGATGTCGGCAGGTGTGTTGTAGATTCCGAGCGACGGGCGCACAGTCGTCTCGTGGCCGAAACGCCGGAGGATCGGCTGGGCGCAATGATGGCCGGCGCGGACGGCGATGCCGTGCTCGTTCAGATAGTGGGCGATCTCGTTCGGCGTGGCGCCGGCGATCGTGAAAGAGATGGAGCTGACCCGAACCATCGGATCGCCCACGACCTCCAGACCAGGGACCGTCGCGAGCCCGGCTTCGAGCTGCTGCATCAGGCCGTGCTCGTAAGCTGCGATCGTCGGCCGCCCGATTCGCTCCACGAAGCGAAGCGCCGCGGCGAGCCCCACCGCGCCGCCGAGGTTCGGCGTGCCGGCTTCGAAGCGGGCGGGCAGATCGGCGTACACCGTTCGCTCGAAAGTCACGTCACTAATCATGCTGCCGCCACCCTGCCAGGGGGGTGTGTCTCGCAGCACCTCCTCGCGTCCGTAGAGGACTCCGATCCCGGTGGGTGCGTAGATCTTGTGGCCGGAGAATGCCAAGAAGTCGATGCCCAGACACTGAACGTCCAGCGGGAGATGCGCGATCGACTGCGCTGCGTCGACGAGGAAGTGGGCGCCCTGGGCGTGTGCCATCGTCGCCATTGGGCCGATCGGGACGAGTGTTCCGAGCGCATTGGAGACCTGCGTCACTGCCACCAGCTTGACGCGCGGGCCGAGCATCGCCGCGTAATCCGACAGCTTGACGTTGCCGCTGTCGTCGACCGGGATCACGCGAAGCTTCGCCCCCTTCGCTTCACAAAGCTGCTGCCAGGGCACGATGTTCGAGTGATGCTCGAGATGGCTGACCAGGATCTCGTCGTCGTGCCCGACGTGGCGCGAACCCCAGGCCTGGGCGACGAGATTGATCGCCTCGGTCGTCCCGCGTAGGAACACGATCTCCTTCTCGGAACGCGCACCGATGAACGACTGCACCGTCTGGCGTGCCCTCTCGTAGGCGTCGGTGGCCCTGACTGCAAGGTCGTGCGCGCCGCGGTGGACATTCGAGTTGTCGTGCTCGTAGAAATCGCGGACTGCGTCGAGTACCTCGCGCGGCTTCTGCGTCGTCGCGCCGTTGTCCAACCAGACCAACGGATGTCCGTTCACCCGCTGATGCAATGCAGGGAAATCGGCTCTGATAGGACCCAGCGGATGCTCGCTGTCCACCGGCGACGCCGAGACGAGAGGCGAACCTTGCGGCCCGGGCAATTCACCCCCGGGCACCGCCTCAACGCCCGGGGCACTTTCGACGTCGGCCGGTCGCAGCCCAGGCGGATCGAGGCGGACGTCCGTGAGCCAGGCGGGGACGTCATACTCGGACGCCGCCGGCCCGGAGGCCGCAGCAAGAGCGCCCAGCGCACGCGCCGGGGCATCCCCGAGCCGGGGGAGGCCCGACGGTGCGGCGGCCGGAAAGACGCCGCCCGGAACGATATGGTCGACCCGGTTGGTCGCCCATATCGGCGCGTAGGCGACGGCTGGCGGCACGGCGGACCCACCCACGCTCGACGCATTACCTCCGGCGACCGGCGTCGCGCCCTCGATGACGGGGAACGAGTCGGAGCTGCGATATGCGACCAGATCGGGCCAGTGTTGGCTCGGATCCGCCCCCGCCGAGATGGCGGCAGAGCTGAACGCCGACGAATCCCGGGCGGCGGGTAGTGGATTGAGGGCCGAAACGGGATCGCGCCGGCTGGTCGCACGACCGATGCGTTCGATCGCGGCCTGGTCGCCGGTGCTGGCCTTCGGCACGGTCGTGCTCGTCAGCGTCATAGCGCGCAGTGGGTCGTCCGACGTGCCGACGTCGCCGAGCCAGTCGGGAGCCCGCGAGTGATTGGCTGCCACCGACGCCCCCGTGGTCGCCGCGAGCGCCGGCAGGTCGAGGTCGAGCCCCTGCTCGCGCCAGGCGTTTGCCAGGGCGTCGCCGACCAGCTTGTCGAGCTCGGCCGGCGGCGGTTCACTCCACATCGTGGAAGTGTCCGATTTCGATGCCTTCCAACAGTCCGGCAGCATCGTCCGCCAACAGGGCCAGGGAGAAATAGATGCTCACCAGGTAACTGGCGATCCCCATCGGATCGACGCCATTGAATCGGATCGCAAAGCTCGGCAGCCGCTCGTCTCCGATGTTCGGCTGGTGCAAGCCCACCACGCCGCGCCGCCCCGCGCCGGCGCGGATCAGCAGCATGGACGTGTGCGGGGACGATGCCGAATGATCGATCGGCATCTTCTCGGATGGCACGAGCGGAACGCCGCGCCAGGTGAGGAACTGCGATCCGAAGAGACCGACCGTGGGCGGTGGGACGCCGCGGAGCGTGCACTCCCGACCGAATGCTGCGATCGCCAGCGGATGGGCGACGAAGAAAGATGGCTCCTTCCACACCCGCGCGAGAAGGCTGTCGAGGTCGTCGGGCGTCGGCGGGCCCAGGCGCGTCTCCAGCCGCATCGACGGGACGACGTTCTCCAGCAGGCCGAATGAGGGATTGTTGATGAGCTCCCACTCCTGTCGCTCAAGCATTGCGTCGACCGTCAGCCGCGACTGTTCGCGCAGCTGGTCGAATGGCTGCTTGTAGAGGTCTATCACGCGGGCGTGAACCCGTAGCGTCGTGACGATCGAGGAGAGCACGTATTCGCGCGGCTGCTCCTCGTAGTCGACGAAGGTCTGGGTGACGACCATCTCACCACCGCCTTCGTGGGTCGTCAGCTCGATCGGCACCTCCTCCTTGTGGCGAATGCGGCTCTGTACCGCCGTACGGAGCACCTCGCCGATCTGCGGATCGGCGGCGATCACTTGCTGGACCGCGGCGCGGGAGAGCTGGAGGAGCAGGAGCGCACTCATCGCGCGCGCGCTGGCATTCCGCTTCGCACCCGTAATGGTCGCCACTTCACCGAAATAATCGCCTTTCCCATAGACCTTCAGGGTGACGCGCTTGCTCCCTTCGTTCGTGCTGAAGATCTCGACCTTGCCGGCGCAGATGATGAACATCCCGTCGCTGTCATCGCCCTCTTGAAAGATGGCAGCGCCGGCGGGCACCTGCCGAACCGCGAGCCGCTGCGCGAAGGCCGCGAGGACATTCTCATCCAGCGTGCTGAAGAGCGGAATCGCTTGCAGTTGGCGCGGCTGGAGCACGGCGGTCTCACCGTCGATGCGCGCCTCGACTTTCTCGAACTCCTGGCCGACCACGCGGACCCGGTTTACCCGATACGTGCCCGCGTCGACGGCGACCCAGGGCAGCATTCGCACGAGCCAACGGGGGCTGACGCTGCCCATCTGCGCGGCGGTTTTGGTGACATCGGCAAGATTTCTTGCGGCAACTTCACCCAGGGACGTCTGAGACATCTGATCGCTCATCGGCTCCTCGCAGGTCACGTCGAGGCAGGTAGCACTCGATAGATCGGCACGGGCATCGCGATGCCGCGCAGACGGACTTGGTCGACCGTCGCGCGCAGGCCGTTGCGCTCCACCAACGCTTGCACCCCCGGGGCTCGCCATACGTCTTCGCTCACGACGATCTCGCCGCCCCGGCTCGCGGCGCCCTGGATGCGCGCGGCCGCATTGACGGCGGTCCCGAAGTAGTCGATCTGGTGATTGGTCTGAATGGCGATGCAGGCACCGCGGTGGATGCCCGCTTTGATGGTCAGCGGATCGCCGCCGGAGTCGATGGTACGCAGCGCCTCGTTCATTGACGCCGCCGCAGCCACGGCCGGCTCTGGGTCGACGAAGGCGGCCATCACTGCGTCACCGATCGTCTTGACCAGGGCACCCCGATGCGCCCGCACGACCTCGGTGAGCTTGTCGAAGTGCTCGCGCACGAGGTCGAGCGCGCGCAGATCGCCTACCCGTTCGTAGAGCTGCGTCGAGCCTGTCAGGTCGGTGAACAGGATCGCGAGGTTTTTGATCCGCAAACCACTAGCGCCGATCGTCTCGGTGCGAAACAGATCGCGGAAGGTCTGGCTCGTCAGCACCCGCTTGCCGGTGAGGAAGGGTCGGATCCGAAATGTCGGCGGACGGTCGAGCCCCGGCGTGTCTGTGGGCAGTTGGGCGACGCACGCCGTGAGGCTGTGGTGAGTTCGGTTCTCCGCAGTGATGCGGAGCGGGCCCGGCGCCAGTGCGAGGTGACCGGGCAGCATGGCGCCGTCGCGGATCTCGAAGCGCGCCTCGGTCGGCTGGCCGGGCTCCAGCTGGACGAAGGCCAGCGCGTGGACGGCGGGGACGAGGACGGCGCCCATCCCGGGCTCCAACGTCACGTCGAGGACGACCTTCTCGCCCGGCCCGACCCCGGCCGCAGCGCGCATCATGCGGCCCATCGCCGCGTGGGCGCCGACCGGCTCGCGAGTCGAACCGAAGAAGAGCCGCGGTCCGTCGCGCACCACGTCGACCCCGCCGGGCTCGTAGTAGCGGAGCTTGCGAATACTCGGCTCAAGGCTGAAGGTGACCTCGATCTGGTCGTCGGCCGCGGCCGGGAACGAAATACGACACAGCCGGCAATGTGGTTCCGGGCCGAGCGCGCGCAGCCCGCCAGGAGTTTGAATCATCATTCCACAGGCGGGACAGAGCACTCCCCATGACAGCTCAAAGATTCCTGCCGCCGCGGCATGGAGGAAAAGCTCAAGCCCGCGGTCCTCGCCGAGGCCTCGGCTCTCGGCCCAGGATAGGCTATCCACGCGAAACAATTCGTCGTCGGGGGCGGTCCGTACCCAGTGTTCGAACGCATCGAGCACCGGGTCGGGGAGCTGGCAGTCTCGCCGCATGAGCGCGAGGCGAGAATTGAGATTGTCCTCATTCATGGCGCCCGACTTAAACCGCGATGGCTTGGTCGCGAGGACGTCGGGTACAAGCGCGTGTCCTCATCATTCGATCGGCTCTCCTGACATTTCGATGGGTCGGTTTCCATGATTGCCTGGGGAATGGAGTCAGAGGCCGCCACAGGTGAAGCCGGCCACGGCGATCAGCGCTTCGGGGTTGTGGTAGCCGTGGGCACGGTGGGTGACTAACCGCAGGTGACACCTGCGACAGATGCCCGCCCAGGAATCGAAGCCAGCGCAGCGATTCGCCGTCGATCCAGTGGCATTCATCGATGGCCAGGATGACCGGCGTGCGCTCGGCGAGGTTCACGGATAGCCAGAACAAGCTGTGCAGAAAGGCGCATGTATCCACCGGCGGCGAACCGCTGCTCGACGTCCACCGCATCGTCGGGCAGCAGCTCCCCGGACAACCGCGCGGCACTCGGTAGCCACTCGTCCCGCGTACAACCCGCGGCTCCGTGCAATGCACCCTCGAAGAGCTGACGTACCGCACAAAGCGCGAAGTCACGCTCGAACTCATCGCCATTAACTCATCGTCATTGAAGCTCACACGTTGAGCCCCGCAGCCCCGGGCTTTGGTGCTCGCGGCCCTCAGGAGCGCGGTCTTAGCGATCCTCTTCGGTCTCGCGACCAGGACCGACCTACCATGGCGAGCCTCGTCCAACCGCTTACTCAGCACGGCTAATTCGCCATCATCTTCCCGTAGCCCTGTGCACGCACCGTGATGACCACCCGCCATGGACCGGTCTCCGCACGCTCGCCGCCACTCGATCGGTGGGCCAAGTGTTTAGGGTGGTATCGCCTAAGGCAAGGGTGCACACCCTGATGGAGCAGTGACCGACGGAACCCAAACTCACTTAGGTGACGACGACCACCTTGCTCTCCGGTGGCCGTTATCGCTGTCCGCGACGTTGCAGTGACAATAGGTGGCAGCGCCTCGGCGCGCAGAGGACGGTGAGCGGCTTCAGTAGGCGATGTCGACAGGGGTAGTTCGTCCGGTCGTATATTAGTCGCAGCACCGACGAATCGGGGAGCACCCTTTTAATGAATGGGCTTTGATCGCGCCAATTTTGCGGACCGAGCCGTCTTGTTCGCCTTCGATCCGGCGACACGGGCGGTCCTGCTGGTCGCCGGAGACAAGGCGGGTGACTGGAAACGCTGGTACGTGCGAGCCGTGACGCTCGCCGAGCATCGATACGAACAGTGGATCAAGGAGGCGAGGTCGTGACCGAGTGGCACACCTGGGATGAGGTGAGCGCCGAGCTGGGTGATGCGCTCGGCAGCGCCGAGAAACAGGCGCAGCGGGTCGAGCAGCTGCGCCGTGAGCTGGTGCTGTGACGGTTGGTGGAGCAGCGCAAGCGGGCCGGGCTGCGCCAGGTCGGCTGTCGCCACAATCGACTTGCTCGCGCGTTACCTTGATGCCGTCGGTGGCCGTTTGGAGATCACCGCCGCGTTCGATGGCGGCACCGAACGCGTTGTGTTGAACTGGCCAGCCGCCTAATATCCAATTTTTCCGTGCGTTCCTATCACGGCAGCGCGACACAGGCGTCAATGTCGGCGGCAGTACATGTTGCCATAGTATCCTCGGTCAACGAACTGAGGGTAAGCAATCAAGGCCGCGCGATCTCTTCAGGCAAGACCTCGTCGAGAATGGCGAAGACTTATCCAGTCGACTTTCGGGTCTTGGGTGTTTTGCTGATGTTGCTCGCGCGCCGAGGGTGCCGGATAAGCGGTCATTGCACGAACCCTTGCATGATTTACCGCGCCTGAACTGCTGAGGAGGGGAAGTTGTGGTCCGGGGCAGCTAGTGTCGCGTAAGATCGGCGTCTTTAGTCTTGGGTGATCGTTGTGCTTTGGCAAGGATGGTGTCGGCGTCTTTAGTCCAGGCGAAGGGCTGGCAGCGCTTGTTGTAGCTGTCGATGAAGCGGTGGATGGTGTCGATGAGGTCTTTGATGCTGGTGAAGCTGCCGCGGCGGATGGCTTGGCGGGTGATGATGCCGAAGAAGATTTCGACCATGTTCAGCCAGGAGCCCGAGGTCGGCGTGCAGTGCAGGGTGATGCGTGGGTTGCGCTCCAGCCAGGCGCGGACGGTGGAATGTTTGTGCGTGGCGTAGTTGTCGCAGACGATGTGTAGCTCTTGGCGGGGGTAGGTCTTGGCGACCCCAATGAGGAAGCGGAGGAACTCCTGGTGGCGGTGGCGGGGGTAGCAGGCGTCGGTGATCTTGCCGGTGGCCACCTCCAGCGCGGCGAACAGAGTGGTGGTCTCATGGCGGTGGTAGTCATGGGTCTGGCGTTCGGGGATGCCCGGCCGCATCGGCAGCATCGGCGCGGTCCGATCCAGGGCTTGGACCTGGGATTTTTCGTCGGCCGAGAGCACGATCGCGTTGTCGGGTGGGTTGAGATACAGCCCGACCACGTCGCGAATTTTGGCCTCCAGCTGCGGATCAGTGGAGAATTTGAACGTCTCGCACCGCCAGGGCTGGATCCCGAATTGCCGCCACAGCCGACTGATCGAGTCATGCGAGACCCGCGTCCCCGAGCGGCGTAGTCACCCGGCGAGCAGACGACTAGACCAGTGGGTGATGCCCAACTCAGCCGGCGGCCGAGTCAGCGTGGCGGTCAAAATCTCCTCCCGCACCTCGTCGGTGACCGTGGTGCGCGGTGGCGGCGTGCGTGCCCGGTCCGCCAAGCCGGCCAGGCCTTCCTTGGCGAACCGTCCTCGCCACAACACCACCGTGAGCTCGGTGCACCCCACCCGCTCCGCGATTTGCGGGCCAGTCAATCCCTGAGTGGATAAACAGCACAATCGTGCCCGTTGCACGTCCCGAGCCGGCGCCCCGCGGTCCCGAACGCGCCGCTCCAACACCGCCCGATCAGACCCCGAAATCTCCAGAACGCGCACCCGATTCGGCATGAACCATTGTCCCACCACCGCACGGAACACTGAAGTCAGACACGCGTCAGAACACTAGGTCGGGCTTCGTTTCAGACCGTCACTGTTGTCGAGGGTGACAAACGCTACCTGCTTCGACCAGCGGAGACGCGCCGCTGGCGTCTCGGGCTGTCACTCCAGCGGTGCTGAGTAGCGGATGAGTACCGCCCCAGTAGATCAGGGCGACAGTAGCCTACTCACAGTGATATTGGCAGGTCAGACGCGGCGCCCCCGGCAGGATTCGAACCTGCGCTCCCGCCTCCGGAGGTCGGTAGAACACTGATCATGCCTGTCTTTGATGTCTTTCCGGTGCGGTTTACCCCGCTTAGCGCGTCATGAGTTGCCGCAGCATCCTGTAGTTCATTGCACGAACCCTTGCACGGCGGCGAGCACCGCCATCGCGTGGCGATGTCGGCCACCGTCGGCCATCCGCGCATGTCCCGCTGTGAGACGGAGCCGCTGGATTGATCGCCTGAGCAACCAGCCGGGTGCCAGGTCGTGCGGCTAAGGTGTGCGCATGGCTTCTCCAGCTGCCCCGCTGCCGGACGGTGACCCGGTTCCACCGGCTACGGAGCCGGTCGCGATTCGTGCGTGCCTGACACCGGACGTGGCTGCCGAGTTCGACCGCGAGTGGGAGATCGTGCTGGAGCGCGCTAAGCAAACCAAGGACCTTGCCGGGGTACACGACTTGCTGAACAAGTGGCGGCACCTCGCCTACGCTGAGCTGAAAGAGCCCGGGAGTTACTACCGTCTGCTAGCCACTGCGGCGCACACGCTGGCGACCGGCAAGGCCCCGCCCGGCAGTGTGTCGGGTGAGGACATAAAGGCTCTGATTCGCCAGCGGTTGGTCGAGCACGTGTAGGTGTACCGGATCGTCGTCTACCCCGAGGCTGCTGACCAGATCGCTGCGCTTCCCGCTGAGGCGCTCCACGCCTATGCCGATGTGCTTGGCGCGCTCGAACTGACACCGTGGAACGGGCCGCCGTTGCACGAGGACAACCCAGAGGGTGCCGTCCGTCGCTGGGATTTCGGGCCCGGCCGTGCGGGGCAGGCCATCTACCTGGTCTTAGACGAGCGGCAGGAGGTCCACGTCATGCTCATCCAATGGTTGGGGTGAGCCCTTGCACCGTCCCGCAGCTCCGACGCTTCTGCGGGATTCAGTCGCGGCGAACCCTAAGAGCTGCTCGCCAGCGCGTGAACGACCCTGCCCCTGGACGGTCGGTCGCTCTCCAGCAGCGCGCTGACCCACCGCGGAGCAATTTATCTCCCGCTCGTTTCGATCACGCAGAAGCGGTTGCCCTCGGTGTCTTCAAGGACGACGAAGTCGGAATCGTCACGGTAGCCGTCCCAGTCGTCGACGCGCTTAGCCCCGAGCCCGATGAGCCGCTCGATCTCAGCGGCTTGGTCGCGCGCGTAGAGATCCAGGTGATGTCGCGGATGGTCCTGCACGGGCGTCTCACTGAGCGCGAGCGCTATCTGCGCGCCCGTCCCTTCACGCGGCACCAGGATCACCCAGGTGTGGTCGGGCTCGTGTCATGGCACGTAGTCAAGCGCGGCCATCCAGAAATCCTTCGCGCGTGCCAGGTTGTCGACACCCAGCACAGTTGAGCCGATGCTCCGCTATGACGAGCGGCCGCACGATCAAGGGCCGGGGAGCGGCGGCCAGCCAGCGCACGCAGGCCTTGTGGTGGGTGTCGCGGCGATCGGTCAGGGCATAGAGGACGCCCGTGTCCACGATGATCACGATGGGTTATGCGCTGCCGAACCCGTGGGCAGGAAAATCGTCTACCCGCTCAGAGACATCCGATCGGCCGCTGTCGCCGATCCCGACGAAGGCCGGTAACGGCTGTCGTTGGTCGGGGAGGACGTACCGCGCCATCGCCAGCCTCAGCAGCTCATCGGCCTGCTCTTCGGGCAGTCTCTCGACGAACTGCAACAGTTTGTCCCTGCTGGTCACACGCGCATCGTCCGCGTACTCGTACGTGGACCCCCTAGCTAGGTCCGGTTGCGCGACGTTGTCGAGAGACACCTCGTCGTTGCGACACGGCCGGGGCCTTGTGGCCTCTGCAGCCGCGCTGCCGACTCGTTGTTACCCGTGCAGGTGAGGGCGCCCTGATCGCACCTGGTGTCGCTGTCGACTCCGTCACATCGGCAAGCACCTTGTCGGCTGCGAGATCGTCGGGATGAACCACCGGTCCGATGTCCAGCGTGACGCGGTCATGCAGTCGGCCTCCGTCGGCAAACACCTCGACCGTGCAATCGGCACCGGTTGTCTGGTCGACAGCGATGAAGCGGTGATCAAGTGGTAGCCCGTGGATATCATGGGTGATGAGATTCTGCTTTTCGAGTGCTCGGCGCCGTGCGGCGA
>DASUII010000407.1:0-5764 GCA_036279835.1 Pseudonocardiaceae bacterium | reverse complement strand
GGTGGGCGATACTGGGATCGAACCAGTGACCTCTTCGGTGTGAACGAAGCGCTCTCCCGCTGAGCTAATCGCCCCCTGCTGACCGCGGTAGCGGCATCACCATACAGGATCAGGTCAGCGGTGACTGCACCCAATCCCCGTGCAGACCGACCCATCCGGCGACCAGGCCGAAGGCGTTCACCAACCAGAGAGTGGCCAAGACGACGGCCCCGGTCAGCGCAATCACTCCTATCCGGACGACGGCAGGCTGCTGGCGCACCCACCCGGTCCAGGCGTCGTAGCGTGCACGAGTCCAGCGCAGCGCCCGCTTAGCCCAGGTGAACTCGGTTCCCAGGATCGCGAGGCCGGCGAACAAAATCAGCCACCCGGGTCCTGGATAGGGAATAGCGAGGACGCCGGTGGCGAGCACCGCCGTACCGACCACACCCACCACGATCCGGTAGGCGAGATTGAGACCTGGCCTGCGGCGCGCCCAGTCCCGCAACGGGGCGAATCGGTTCTCGCGCCCAGCTCGATCTGTGGAACTCCGGGGTGGCCTGTCCGCGACCGTCAGCGTGTCACCTGCCCGCTCGCCACGATATCGGTCGGCGTCGCGGGGGCGCGTCGACCCGGTTCGAGGGAGACCGCGTAGCCGGTGAACTTTCCGGGCGCGCCGGCTCCGGGTACCGAGTGCGGTCCGGGTGCCTCTCGCGCTACGTCGAAGGCCGTCAACGCCACCGGCGCTCCCCCATCGAGACCCCACAGAACGTAGGTGTGGTCTTCGCTGTTGCTCGGCAGGCGGGTGGATACGACCGCGACCTGCTCCCGGTTCGCGAGCACCATGCCGACTGCACTGCCGTTCTTGGTGACCAGCGGCACCCGGATCGACTCCGGGTCCGCTGCGCTTTGTATCGCCTCGGACATACCGGCGACCTGGCGTTGTGCTTGGTTGAGTTCGCCGTTGAGCTGCACCACTCGCACCCCGAGCACCACCGCAGCAGCGACCAGGATCACCGCTGCGGCCGCAACCAGTTCCCGAACACGCTGCCGCGATGCTTTGGCGATGCGCCCCACTCCCATCGAGGTTGCTATTGGCACAACTGGCGCAATCCGGCTGGCACCGGTGACGCTCAGTATGCGCTGCTCCAGCTCGGCGCTGGGGATTGCTTCCGGCACCGAAAGGCCCAGCGTTGCGCCAATTTCCTCGGTCTCCGCGGCGATTTTGATGCAGGTCGGGCACTCCGGCATGTGGATGGCGAGCAGAGATTCTTCGGCCGGTTCCAGGGCGTGCAACGCCCACCCGACCGCCAAGTCGCGATGCGGGCAGCCGACAACCGGGCGCTGCTGCTGGTCGTTCATCGCTTCGCCTCTCTCACCACGCGCGCCTCGGCGATCAGCGTGTCCGGCCCCAGCTGATCGGCCAGCAGCGACCGCAGCCTCTGCACAGCGGTGAACATGCGGGACTTCACCGTACCCAGTGGCACACCAGTCAGAACTGCGATTTCACGTTGAGTGTGTCCGCCGAAGTAGGCGAGCGCGAGCACCTGCCGCTGCTCGACCGGTAGACGGTGAAGCGCCGCACGCACCTGCCCGGCCGCGACGCGCGCCATCGCCGCCTGATCGGCACCCGGTACCGGCGTGGGCGACCAGTCCTCGCCCGCTTCCGGCGCAGCGACCATGCGGCGACGGATGGTGCTCTCTCTTCGCACCGCATCCACCGCCTTGTGGTGAATGAGCGTGAGCAGCCAGGTGGCGAAGCCGCCCCGCGCGGGGTCGAATCGGGACGGATCGCGCCACAGCGTCAGGAAAACCTCCTGCACCACATCCTCAGCTAGCCCCTCATCAGCACAGATGCGGCGGGCCAGCGAGTAGCACGGCCGACCAAAGCGCTGATACAGCTGGGACAGTGCGGCTCCATCGGCATCCCGGAGTCGTCGCACCAACTCGACGTCGGAAGGTCCCTCGCCCATACTGAGAGCTGGCGGCACCGGGTCCGAACTGTTTCGCCATCGTTCGGGCCGGGGGGCGCCCGATCGAGCCTCATCGGCCACCAGAGAGATCCTCACGTCGTATCTACGCTGGGCACAACCTACCGGTTCAGGCTAGTTGTCTCACGGTATCGGTCAGACGGCGGCAGCTAGGCACGATGAGCGACGACCCTGTCGCTCGGGTGAGGCTCTCTGACCCGTCCGGGTGGTCTGCCATAGGCATCCGGGCGTAGCTCAGCCATTTCCGCGTCACAGCAACCAAAGTCAATCGTTTCAGGGCTGACGGCACAGAAAGGGGCGACAACGATGCGTAACGACCATGTGACCCTCCGTTCATCGGCGGTCTTTGATCTACTGGCACCACGCACTCCTGCGGTGCCGGTTCAGGTTGCGCTGCGTTACGACACTCGCGACCCCTACGCCATCGTCGCGGCTTTTCGCACTGGGCGGGCTGGGTGGGTCGAGTGGGTGTTCTCCCGGGATCTACTCGCCGACGGCCTGATCGCCGATGCGGGTGACGGCGACGTGCGCATCCGGCCGGGCTCAGGCGATCCCGAGATCGTCGTTGTGGAGCTCAACTCACCCTCCGGTCACGCCGTGTTCGAGGCCAGCGCCCAGCGGCTCGCTGAGTTTCTCGACGCCAGCTACGACATCGTCCTGCCTGGGAACGAGACTCGGTGGATGAACGTCGACGACGCGCTCGACCAGATGATCGCCAACGATCTGCCGTGAACTCGGGGGCCGCTTGATCCGGACTTCCCGCGTCAGCTACAGTTCTGTCACGCACCGGGGGGAGCCAGATCAAGTCCCGTTGGGAACATGCGGACGTAGCGCAGCTGGTAGCGCATCACCTTGCCAAGGTGAGGGTCGCGGGTTCGAATCCCGTCGTCCGCTCTGTGCGGCCCACCACGCCGGGCCGTTTCACGGGCGGGTCAGGGAGTCATTCGGCGCGACGAACTCAGATCGCCGGGCCAGTGGGAACCCCTCGGTACGAGGCGTGGCGGAGTGGCCGAGTGGCTTAGGCAAGGGCCTGCAAAGCCCTGTACGCGGGTTCGATTCCCGCCTCCGCCTCGGGCGATTAGCTCAGTGGGAGAGCGCTACCTTGACACGGTAGAAGTCACTGGTTCAATCCCAGTATCGCCCACCAACACGTACAGCCAAACACAGGGATCACGAATCAGCCGAGGACGGCGACGACATCGGGTGATCGTCGCCGTCCTCGACCTGGCGGAGTACCTGACCGACCGGCACGCGTTATCGGTGGTGCGGGTGCGAAACTACAGTCTTCACTATCTTCTGGCGAGCACGGCCCGCAAGGCGTCATCCACTCCGGCGAGGTCGTTGTTGATTCCCTCCACGATCGATCCGACTGGCTCGGTCCTTTCGGTGATCACGTGAAGGCCGGTGTTGACTGCGCGGAGCTTCGTGTTGATGCGCCCGAGAATGCGCGCGATACTGAGCAGGTAGGCAGCGAGCACCAGAATGGTGATCGCTGCGAGGACGATCGAGAATACAGCGGCTGCCGGCATGGTAATTCGCTCCTTACAGGAGGCGGTCGACCGCCTTCACATAGCGGGTGAGGCCAGCCCCCACCCGTTTCACGGCATCGCGGGTGGGTATCAGCGCCTTCACATCGTCGGCCGCGATGACGAGGCCCCCGGCCTGATCGTGAATGGTGTCGATACGCTTCCCGACGCCGACGGCGGACCCCTTCAGAATCTGGAGCAGCACCACCACGACGGGTACGACTATGATGAGGAAGAGCGCGTTGCCAATCCACCACAGTAACATCGTCGCCTCCTTAGTCTTACCCTCGCCTTACCGCGGGGTCCTGAGTACCTATTGCGGGTCGCCAGCCAGTTCCGGCGGGTTGGGCCTGCGGCCGCTGCGCGGCCTGGGCCTGCGCATGCTTCGCAGGCAGCGACTCGGCCTTCTCCGCGAGCAACGGCAGAACTTTGGCGATCGCGTTCAGCTTCCGGTTCAGGATGGCGGCGCCGGCGCCAATTAGGAATACGTCCCCTTGGATCGCGCCGATGACGTTCCCACTCACGTCTCCGAGGGTGTCGGCGAGGGAGCGTAGCCGGCGAGTGATCAAGATAACGAACAGCGCCAACACGGCCACTAGGGCCACGATCTCGACGACGGTGAGAATCACGAGAAGTACGGTGCTCATCACACGTTCACCCCTAGAAGTCGGGCGTGGCGGCCTGCCTCGTCCGCGATCTCATCCAGGCTGTCTGCGACAGCAAGCGCTACCTTGATGTTGGCCGTGTTGCTGGCAACCCCCTGCGCCACGCCGCCCAGTCCCTGCACGCTGGATTCGATGGAGCGGACCAAGGCTAGGAGCAGGCTGAGAAGCGCGATCACGGCAATTATCACGACCAACCCGAGAACCAGATAAATCTCCCAGAATGTAGTTTCGTTGGCGGCGAGAGCTAGGACCATCGTTATCCCCCCAATGCCCCTCGAGCGGCCCGAGCGCCCCGGAGGATGCTCTGGAGCGTGTCGTTCGTGCGGTGCAGTCCCGGGAGCGGCTGCGTGGTCGACCGTATCGCCTCGAGCTCGCGAGCCGCTGTCCGCGCCTGCCCGTTGATCCGGGTTGCAAGCACCAGGAGCGTGGTTACGACAACCACCACGACCACGACAACCACCAACCCGATGATCAGGCCTATCCACCAGCCGCCAAGGGACGGCTCCCCATACTCATTCAATGCTACAAACACATTCAATGCGACCTCCAACCCTGCGAGGAATGTTCTGGCACTCGATCAGGCTCGGAACGCAGCCGTTTCGCTTATTGGGTCCGTAATCGGAAGTTTACACTCGATCACGAGCCGAGGGAAGTGGCAATATGAGAAGTGCGGCGCCGCGCGGCGTCCGGAGTCTCAGACATCCGGAAGGGTTGCGGAGACTGTTGAATGCTGATCATGATTGTGGTGCTGGGCGGGGATCGCCGGGAATGTGGGGTGGGTTGATGTCACTTCGTCGCGAGGAGGGTGAGCACTCGAGTGATCTTGGGAGCGGTGCGACGGTTGAGGCCCACGGTGATGGTGAGGCGTTGACGGGTGTGCGTCCGACTTGCAGCAGCTTGCGGACGGTGCCCGGTATTCGTTGGGGTCCACTAGGTAGGCGTTGAGTCGAGTCAGTGTTCGGCGTTGGCGGCGAGCAGGTGTCCGAGCATCGCAGGTCGTGGCGACAGTCGGCTGGTCCCGATCCTCTGGACACCCGGTCGTCGCTGCCGCGGACACGAATCACCTGGCGACCCGCCGACACCTCAGCAGGAGTACGGGGACTAGGCCGTGAGCCTCCACCTCGATTCCGGCCGACCGATCGCCGAGGTGTCGGCATCCACGGGATGACGTTAGGCAAACCGGGTGAAGAAAACGAAAGGCAATGGCCAGATCCAGGGCGAGGACCTGTCGCGACCGAACGTGCCGAGCTGGATCGGGCTCCGCAAAGACAACGCTGTCCGGCTGATGAAGCGTGATTTCGCAAAACGTGGCGAGCTGGTGCGTCACGGAACAGCCGTGAGGTTCGCGAGATCAGCCCCGTCGACCTGGAGCATCCATACTCTCGCTGCCACGCTGCCCACCCTGGCGATCGCCGAAGCGAACTGCCGCTGCTCGTCGAGCCGCCCACATACAACGGCAACGGCCAGGCCAGGCCCCCGTCACCGCCATGGCAGGTGACCCGCGCCGAGTCGATCGGCGTCACACTGATCGTGCGCAGGCCGAGAAGTTGTGGTTTATTCGTGCCCGTTCGCCCGCTATGATCAGCGCCTGTGCGCGGATCTCGGG
>DASUII010000406.1:0-3386 GCA_036279835.1 Pseudonocardiaceae bacterium | reverse complement strand
TGGGGTTCCGACGAGGATGACCGGCTGGTCGGGGGCGTGCACGGCGGCCGCGTACTCGGCGAAACGCCCGGACAGGCCCACATTGACCGCGCCACGCAGGTGCCCGGCCGCGAAAGCCTGGTCGTCGCGGACGTCGAGGAGCAGGTCACCGGTCTGCTGGCGGGCCACGGCCTCCGCGGCGGGGATGTCGGCGACGCTGGCAGCGGGATCGAAGGCGTCGTGCCCGGCGCGGTTAAGGGCCACCTCCTGGGTGAAGTAGGCCGGTGGGTCGGGCAGTCCCTCGGTGACCGCGGTGACGAAGGCGTCCTCGGTCATCGGCGCGAGCGCGTAGTTCACCACGCGCTGCACGCCGAGGGTGGACACGGTGTCGGTGGACAGCGCCTTGCCGCACGCGCTGCCGGCGCCGTGGCCGGGGTAGACGAGCACCTCATCGGGTAAGGGGAGGATCTTGGTCCGGAGTGAGCGGTACAGCTCGCGGGCCATGTCCGCCGCGGTGCGCCCGGCTGAGCCCAGCAGGTCCGGGCGCCCGACGTCGCCGAGGAACAGGGTGTCGCCCGTGAGCACCGCGGCCGGGGCCTGATCCATCGCCTGCTCATAGACCGCCAACGTGATCGACTCCGGGGTATGGCCCGGGGTGGCCAGCACCTCGACCATCACCCCGCTTTTCGGGTCGCCGAGGTGGATCCGCTCGCCGTCGGAGAGCCGGCGGATCGGGAAGCTCACCGGCGCGGCCTCGCCCATCGCGATCTGCGCGCCGGTCAGGGCGGCCAGCTCGGTGTGCCCCGGGACGAAGTCGGCATGCACATGGGTCAAGACGACAAGCTCGATGGACAAGCCGCGCTGCTGCGCTGCGGCGACATACTCACTGACGTCGCGCCGCGGGTCGACCACCACCGCGCGCCGCGAGACCTCGTCGGCGACCAGGTAGGACGCCTGGGACAGGCACCCCAGATAGAACTGATCCACGATCATGGGGGACTCCTGAGTCGCCGCGGTTGTCCGGACAAACGGACTATACACGGGTTACTGTGACGGGAGATCCACCGGACGGTCCGCTCGCAGGGTGTTACCGCGAGGGCCCCAGTCGGACAGAACCGCGAACCGGTCACCACGCACGGTGGCCGTCCGCCATTCGATCGGGCGGCGGTGCAGGCAGCCGGTGCGTTCGATGAATAGGGATCCACCGCTTGGACCCGGTCACGAAGCGGCATCCGGGGCGCTCCTCGACTTCGGTGTCAGTGTCCGGACAACCATACTCCACGACGCTGAAATGCAGCCCCTGGTACCGCGCGTTGTGTCGCACCGGCCGGCCAGGCGATGTCTATCGGGCAATCAGCTGGGTGGAGCCGACGATGTCGTCGATGACACTTGCCGGTGGGGCGCCTGCCAGATCCGACACGGTCACGAATACCAGTGACGTGGGGATCACTCCCGAGGAGGCGAGGCCGGTCTCGATGGCGACCGTCTCGGCCTGGAGCTTGCCGTTTGGTTGCGAGTAGCTGAACCGGACGTAGTGGCCGCTCCGGCCGGCGACCTGGATAGGTCCCTCCCTGATGATGGTGGCGCCCTGGATGCCCGGCTGGCCGACGACGGCCTGCTCAGCGGTTTCTGCGGCCGTCTGGGCATTGATCGCGGATGTGCTGAGCACGCTCGCGAGGGCGGACGCGCAGGTGGCCCCCGTCGAGCAGGTATTGGGATAGACCATCTGCGGCAGTTGCGGGTGGCTCTCGTCGGTGACCTGGCGCCAGCCAGTGGGGATAGCGACCGAGATGTCGACTCCCGGCCCGGAAAGCCGTGGGTCACCCACCGATCCCGCGGATGGATCGAATCGGGCGGCGATCGCGGGACCGGCGAGCAGTACCGCCGAACCTGCCACGCCGGCGGCGCCGGCGACCAGGCAGTGTGCAAAACGCATTGTCCCCCCAGTGCTCATTCAAAACCAGTTACTCAGATTAACCCCTTTGGATAGTCGTTCCAATTACGTTGGTATGAAGATACGTATTTGATCGCGAAAATACGTATCCGATCGCGACACATTACGTGTATCACCGGCGGCCGGTGCAGGTCTGCGATGTAGGCCAGCAAGGCTAACCCGTCGTGTTCGTCCAGCAAATCGAGCAGGTCACGCTCCCGTCCGGGCGTGACGGCGAAGACCCCACCAATGAGCTGGTGCGATTGCCCGTCCGGCACTGCCCGAGCGCACACCAGCGCGCCGCGCCGCGCCTCCCGGCTAAAGCTCCGCTCCCGAACGTCGAGGACGTCCCCGGTCCTCAGGTCGCGTACCGTGATCCCGGTCCCCGGTCGGGACTCGAGCACCTCGTACACCGAGCGCTGCACCAAGGTCCACGCCTGAGCCAACAGCACCTCGTCGTCGGGCAGCAGCGGCCCGCGGTCGGCGAGGAAGCGGTCGAACCAGCCGCTTTCGTGCAGCACGACGTCGATGACGATGGGGACGGCCAGCGCCTCGGCCAGTGAATCACCGTCATCCGGGTCGACCGCACGGACCGCGGCGTGCTCGAGGACGAGCTGTTCCAGCGTGCGCACGTCGTCGCTGATCGCGGAGGTCGCGCCGAGGCCACGCCAGATTGCCAGCGCCTCGATGGCGTCGCCGCGGTCGGAGGTGTACCAGGCGAGCCGGTCGGCGGCGCACGGCCAGCCCGGGTCGGCGCGCACCCGCCATGCGCACGTGCGCCTCGCCGTCGACGACCTGTCCGCGACGCTCGGCGACCACTGCGGCCAGCCAGTGCGCGACGGCCTGGTGCGCCGGCTTGGTGGCGGCGGCCAGCAGCCGCTGTACCAGCTCGCCGGTAGCGGCGAGCAGCTCTGGATCGTCGTCGTTGCCGAGCAGCTCGTTCGGTACCACCTCGAGGATCTCGGGGTCGTGGAGCAGGTCAAGCACCTCGCGGGCGGCGGACCGGTCCTGCACCCCGCCGTCGATCAGGCTCAACGCGCGGTTCGCGGCCCAACCACGGCCACCGGCTCCGAGCTCGTCGAACACCCGGTAGGTTCGCCCGGCTCGGGCAGCGTTGTCCCACACCGACTGCTCGTGCGCCACCCGGAGCCCACGGATCTGCAGGCCGGCGGCGTCGAGCAGTTCGGTCAGCGGCGCGGTCGGTTCGGCGAGGGCAGCGTGGTGGTCGAGTAGAACCCCGAGCACCAGCTCCTCGACGGTGATGGGAGGCCACGGCTCGGCGACCTCGTCGTCGTAGACCTTGCGCAGTTGCGCGACCAGCTCGCTCGCGACCGGTGGCGCCGCGTCGAGCACGGTGATGGTCACGACGCCGCCGCCGACTCGGACCGCGAGCATCGCGCCGTCGGGGTAGCCGGCCAGCCACCCGTCCGGCCCCACCCAGCCACCGTCGCCGACGTCGAGCTCGTCGCCGCTG